>NZ_PTFE01000024.1:0-92999 GCF_002936975.1 Bradyrhizobium sp. AC87j1 | reverse complement strand
GGCCCGCCCGGTCCCCGGTCATGACGATCCCACCCCATGCTTGGCATGGCCTGGTCGCAACTCCCGCTTCTGGGAAGCTTGGGCGATCCCGGCCATTCTTTTGGTCGGATCGTAAACGCAATCAAGGCGGTCCGCCACCTGTGTCGCTGGCGCACGCCGGGACCAGTTGCATGCAAAGTCCTTAGTGTCGGACGACCGGGCCGGGGGCGCGCGGTCGCGAGCCCGCGATTTGCCGATTTTTGGAACACAAGCGGGCTGAGACAGTTTTGCGTTTCTGAGATTTTAAAGGAGTTACCGATGAGCCGCGGGATGCCTTCCATGACTGCCCTTCTAGCGATGCTGGCCATGGCCGGCTATCAGAACCGCGACAAGCTGGCTGAGCTGCTGAAAGGCGCGACCGGCGGCTCGTCCGCGGGCGGTCAGCAGCCGCCCGGGGGAGCGCTCGGCAATCTGGGCGGCATGCTCGGCGCAGGCGGGATCGGGGGTCTGCTCAATGGCGGCCTTGGCGAGCTCCTGGAGCGGTTCAACCAGAACGGCCAGGGTGAAGTCGCCGATTCATGGGTCAAGCCCGGACCCAACAAGGAGATTTCGTCGCCTGAGCTGAGGAATGCCATCGGCTCGGACGTGCTGGAGAAGCTCGAACAGCAGACGGGGCTTTCCCAAGACGAGATCCTTACAAGGCTATCGCGGGAATTGCCCTCGGCGGTCGACAAATACACGCCCGATGGACGTCTGCCTGAGGCATAGCTGTTGCCGCTTAACCTGGAAGAGGTGTGGAAATGGGTCTTCTCTGGACAATCATCATCGGCTT
Source organism: Bradyrhizobium sp. AC87j1 (assembly GCF_002936975.1). Lineage (NCBI taxonomy): Bacteria > Pseudomonadati > Pseudomonadota > Alphaproteobacteria > Hyphomicrobiales > Nitrobacteraceae > Bradyrhizobium > Bradyrhizobium sp. AC87j1. The sequence goes on along the minus strand of NZ_PTFE01000024.1, from coordinate 92,188 downwards.
CGTCGCCGGCGTGATCGCCAAGTTCATCATGCCTGGCGACAACGAGCCGTCCGGCTTCATCCTGACGACCATCCTCGGGATCGTCGGCGCCTTCGTTGCGACTTACCTCGGGCAAGCGCTCGGCTGGTATCGTGCCGAAGAAGGTGCGGGACTGATCGGTGCGGTCGTCGGCGCGATCATTGTGCTGTTCGTCTACGGGCTCATCGCCGGCCGACAACGCCGAGCGATCTAGCCCGCCTGCGTAAGCAGCTGATCGGGCGTGCGCGAACTCGCGCCGCATCGAGCAGGCGGCGGCTTGCTCATGCCTGCCTGCGCCGGATCGTTACTCCCGCTCCAAAAAGCTGGAGCCGATCTCGGCCTTTCTTTTGATCGGATCGTAATCACAATAGACGCTGTCCGCCACCAGCGTGTAGCTGGCGCTGACCGTGTATTTGTCCAGCTTGGCGGAGTTCAGGCCGATCACCGAGGTGCTCTTGCCCCCGTTCCATTTGAATGGCGTCGAGCTCTTGGCCTGCTCGCAGGCCATCACGGCTTCGTTGAAGACGTAGCCCTCGACGAACGCCTTCAGGGTGCGCACCTGCGCGGCCATCCGCCATTCGAAATAGCCGATGGTACCAATGCCGGCGACGATCAGCACCAGAAGTGCAATGACGATCCTCTGAAAAGCCATTCGCTCCCCCCAAACAATGTCGTCAGCAAAAACGTCTAGCAAGAACGTCTAGAAAGGCATTCCCATCAATTTCGACAGGCGCTCGATCGAGAGATATCCGGCGTGATAGGCGACCATGCCGAGGCCGTAGATGATCGCCGAGATGATGGTGGTCCAGATCAGCTTGCGGCCCATCCGCGTCAGGATCGGCGCGCCGGGATCGGTGCCGGGCGCACCGACGCCATCCTCGTGCTGGCTGCGCACGCCGAACGGCAGCGTCAGGAACAGCGCGACCCACCAGATGACGAAGTAGATTGCGATCGCGGTTGAGATCTGGATGGCCATGGTTCGGCCCTATGCCTGCTCGATCTCGACCAGCGCGCCGGAAAAATCCTTCGGGTGCAGGAACAGCACCGGCTTGCCATGGGCGCCGGTCTTCGGCACGCCGTCGCCGAGCACCCGCGCGCCCTCCTTCACCAGCGTGTCGCGCGAGGCGATGATGTCAACGACCTCGTAGCAGACATGATGGATGCCGCCGTCGGCATTGCGCTCCAGGAATTTTGCGATCGGCGAGGTCTCGCCGAGCGGCTCGATGAATTCGATCTTGGTGTTGGGCAGCGTCGCGAACACGGTGGTCACGCCGTGCTCTGGCAGCGCGACAGCCTCCGAAATCTCGGCGCCGAACGCGGCGCCATAGATCCTCGCAGCCTTGACGGCGTCCTTGGTCGCGATCGCGACATGGTTGAGCCGGCCCAGCATGTGTCTTCTCCCCTTACACTGTCAGTACGTGTACCAGACAGGGGGGCTTTTTGCCCCAATGTTCGTTGATCACGGCCCGGACAGCACGTCGCACCGACTCGCCCAATGCGTCGGCGTCGCGGCGGCGCGCCTTCGGCAGGCCCTCGATGGTGGAGACCACGGCATCGAAGACAAGGTCGTCGAAGGGCTCGCCTGCCCTGTTCTTCTCGGGGATACCCACGAGATCGACCTCGGGATCGTCGGCCAGCTCGCCCTGCTCGGTCATGGCGATGGCGACGAAGGCACAGCCGGAAAACGCCATGCGCCGCCGCTCGACCACGGCGCGGGACTTGGAGTCCTCCAGGATCGTGCCGTCCTTGTAGAGGCGGCCGGAAGGCACTTCGCCAATGATGCCGGGATCGCCCGGGCCGAGCTTGATCAGGTCGCCGTTGCGGACCACCAGCACGCGCGGCACGCCGGCGGCGCGCGCCAGCTTGGCGTGCTCGTTCAGATGCAGCGCCTCGCCGTGGACCGGGATCAGGAGCTGCGGCTTCACCCAGCCAATCATGTCGCGCAATTCGTCGCGGCGAGGATGGCCGGAGACGTGGACCAGATGGTCGCGATCGGTGATGATCTCGACGCCCTGCAGCACGAGATTGTTGATGATCGAGCCGACCGCCTTCTCGTTGCCCGGGATGGTGCGCGAGGAGAAGATGACGCTGTCGCCGCGATTGAGCGTGATCTCGGGATGGTCGTCATTGGCGATGCGCGCCAGCGCCGCGCGCGGCTCGCCCTGGCTGCCGGTGCACAGCGCCAGCACCTTGTCCTGCGGCAGATGGCCGTAGACCTCGGGTGAGCGGAAATTCTGCACGCCGTCGAGATAGCCGCATTCACGCGCGACCTGCACCACGCGCTCCATGGCGCGACCGACCACGACGACCTCGCGGTCGGCAGCCTTGGCAGCAGCAGCGACGGCCTTGATGCGCGCGACGTTGGAGGCGAAGGTCGTGACCGCAACGCGGCCCTTGGCTGATTTCACGAGGTCGATGATGGTCCGGGCGACCTCGGCTTCCGAGGGTGAACGGCCATCGCGCACCGCGTTGGTGGAATCGCCGATCAAGGCGAGCACGCCTTCCTCGCCGAGCTCGCGCAGCCGCTTCTCGTCGGTCGGGCTGCCCAGGGTCGGGGTCGGGTCGATCTTCCAGTCGCCGGTATGCAGCACCGTGCCGGCTTCGGTGTGGATCGCCAGCGCGTGCGCTTCGGGAATGGAGTGCGCGACGGGAATGAACTCGACGTTGAACGGGCCGACATCGACGCGGCCGCCGGACGGCACCACCGTCACCGGGATCTTCGGCGCGTTGCGCTCGGCGGCGCATTTGGCCTCGAACAGGGCCGCACTGAACTGCGTCGCGTAGATCGGGCATTTCAGCTTCGGCCAGAGATCGATGATGGCGCCGAAATGGTCCTCGTGGGCGTGGGTCAGCACCAGGCCCATCAGGTTCTTGCGCTCCTTCTCCAGGAAGCTGATGTCGGGCATGATCAGGTCGATACCCGGCAGGTGCTCCTCATCGCCGAAGGAGACGCCGAGGTCGACCGCCATCCAGGCGCGCTGCTGGCGGTTGCCGAGGCCGTAGATCGACAGGTTCATGCCGATCTCGCCGACGCCGCCCAGCGGCGCAAACACCAGTTCGTCGGGCTTGGCCATCACGCAGCTCCTACGGACGCGGCCGAACCGAAGAACACCTCGCCCGCGGCCACCGGCACGCGGCGGCCCTCCGCAGTGCGGACGATCAGGCAGCCGGTGTCGTCGATCGTGTCAAAAATGCCTTCCAGCGTCATCGCTCCCGTGTGGATTGCGACCCGCTCGCCGAGTCCCGCGGCGCGCTCCAGCCACAGCTTGCGGATCTCGGCAAAGCCGCTTCCATTGTCCCAGATGCCGCGGAACTCGACCCAGGCGTCGGAGAGCGCCGAGAACAGCTCCTCCGCACTGATCTGCACCCCGAGCGCGGCCAGCGACACCGCGGGCGTCGGCGTGCCCTCGGGCGCTGCGACGACATTGGTGCCGATGCCGACCACGACGGCCAGGCGGTCACCGATGGCTTCGGCTTCGAGGCCAATGCCGACGAGCTTCTTGCCACCGGCCAAAACGTCGTTGGGCCATTTCAGGGCATAGCGCGGACGATCGGGGCCGAGGCGGAGTGCGGCCTCCAGGCTGACCTTCTCCAGCGCGGCCTCCTCCGCCAGCCCGGCTGCAAAGCCGAGGGTGGCGGCGACGGCAGGCGCGACGTCCATGACTTCGAGGATGCTGGCGGCGAGATTGCCGCGCGGCGCGATCCAGGCGCGCTGACGGCGGCCGCGGCCGGCCGTCTGCTCCGACGTGACGAACCACATCGGGCCGCGCTCGCCGCGCCTGGCGTGCTCGATCGCCTCGGTATTGGTCGAGCCGGTCTGCTCGAACGCCGCGAGCCTGTAGCCCGCGGAGGATGCGCGAGGACCGAGCGCGAACCCCATCCTAGAACAGCGACTTTGCCGCGGCGGAGGCGACGCTCACCACGGGACCTGCGAACAGCGCGAACAGGATGTTGAACAGGCCAAAGACTGCCAGCACCGTCTTCACCTCGACGCGCACCGGATCGACCTGGCCGGCCGGCTCGTCGAAATACATCGTCTTGACGATGGCGAGGTAATAGTAGGCGCCGACCACGCTGGTCAGCACGCCAACGACGGCGAGCGTGAACAGGTTCGCCTTGATGGCGGCGACGAAGACGTACCATTTGGCGAAGAAGCCCGCGAGCGGCGGAATGCCCGCGAGCGAGAACAGCAGCATCGCGAACATGAAGGCGAGCAGCGGATTGGTGCGCGACAGGCCGGCGAAATCGCTGATCTGCTCGACCGCCTGTCCATTGCGGCGCATGGCGAGGATGATCGAGAACGAGCCCAGCGTCATCGCGACATAGATCACGATGTACATCAGGACGCCCTGCGCGCCTTCGACCGTGCCGGAGGCAAGGCCGACCAGAGCAAAACCCATGTGGCCGATCGAGGAATAAGCCATCAGGCGCTTGATGTTGCTCTGGCCGATCGCGGCGAAGGAGCCCAGCGCCATCGAGGCGATCGCCACGAACACCAGGATCTGCTGCCACTGCGAGACGATGCCCGGGAAAGCGGTGAGCGTGACGCGGGTGAACACGGCAAGCGCGGCGACCTTCGGCGCCGACGCGAAGAAGGCGGTGACCGGGGTCGGCGCGCCCTCGTAGACGTCAGGCGTCCACATGTGGAACGGCACGGCCGAAACCTTGAAGCAGAGGCCGACGAGCAGGAAGACCAGACCGAAGACGAGGCCGACATTCGAGACCGTCGCGGCCGCCGCGATGCCGGTGAAGCTGACCGTGCCGGTGAAGCCGTAGATCAGCGAGGCGCCGTACAGCAGCATGCCCGAGGACAGTGCGCCGAGCACGAAATACTTCAGGCCGGCTTCGGTCGACTTGGCGTTGTCGCGGTTGGAGGTCGCCACGACATAGAGCGCGAGCGACATCAGTTCGAGGCCGAGATAGAGCGAGATCAGGTCGCCGGCCGAGATCAGCACCATCATGCCGAGCGTCGAGAGCAGCACCAGGATGGCGTATTCGAAGATGCGGCGCGACGGGTCGGACAGGAACTCGGTCGACAGCACCAGCGTCACCGCCGAGCCGATCAGGGCCAGGATCTTCATAAAGCGGGCAAAGTCGTCGACGATGAAGCTGCCGCCGAAGGTCACCTGCTTGCCCGCGGGCAGCATGTATTCGAGCACGCCGACCACGACCAGAAGCACGACCGCCAGCGAGGTGACGGCACCGGTCGTCTCCTGCCCGCGATAGGCGCCCAGCATCAGCAGAGCCATGGCGCCGATCGCGAGCACGATCTCGGGCAGCACCGGCGCCAGTTGATAACCTGCAGTCTCAAAGCTCATGGCGATATCCTGACCTGCCCGATCACTGGAGCAGTGCGGCGGCCTTCACGGCCGTCACAGCGGTGTTGTAGTTGTTGACGAGTTGCTGGACCGAGGCAGCCGACATGTCGAGCACCGGCTTCGGATAGACCCCGAACAGGATCGTCAGCGCGATCATCGGGAACAACGTCAGGCACTCCCGGAAGGTGAGATCCTTCATGCTCGCCAGCGACGGCTTGACCAGCGCCCCGAACACGACCTTGCGGTAGAGCCACAGCGCGTAGCCGGCCGAGAGGATCACGCCGAAGGTGGCGAAGAACGCGGTCGGGATCGAGACCTTGAAGGTGCCGAGCAGCGTCATGAACTCGCCGACGAAGCCTGATGTGCCGGGCAGACCGACATTGGCCATGGTGAAGATCATGAAGGTCAGCGCGTAGAGCGGCATCCGGTTGACGAGGCCGCCATAGGCCGCGATCTCGCGGGTGTGCAGGCGGTCGTAGACAACGCCGACGCAGAGGAACAGCGCGCCGGAGACGATGCCGTGCGAGATCATCTGGAACACGCCGCCGGCAACGCCCTGCATGGTGCCGGCGAAGATGCCCATGGTGACGAAGCCCATATGCGCGACCGAGGAGTACGCGATCAGCTTCTTCATGTCCTCCTGCATCAGCGCCACCAGCGAGGTGTAGATGATGGCGATGGCCGAGAGCGTGAAGATCAGCGGCGCGAAGTCGTGCGACGCCAGCGGGAACATCGGCAGCGAGAAGCGCAGGAAGCCGTAGCCGCCCATCTTCAGCAGGATCGCGGCGAGGACCACGGAGCCGGCCGTCGGCGCCTCGACGTGCGCGTCGGGGAGCCAGGTGTGCACCGGCCACATCGGCATCTTCACCGCAAACGAGGCGAAGAAAGCGAGCCAGGCCCAGGTCTGCAGCGAGCGCGGCACGGCGGTGTGCATCAGGGTCGGAATGTCGGTGGTGCCGCCATTCCAGTACAGCGCCATGATGGCGAGCAGCATCAGCACCGAGCCGAGCAACGTGTAGAGGAAGAACTTGAACGACGCGTAGACCCGGCGCGGACCGCCCCAGACGCCGATGATCAGGAACATCGGGATCAGGCCGCCTTCGAAGAACAGGTAGAACAGCACGAGATCGAGCGCCGAGAAGGTGCCGATCATCAGCGTTTCCAGAATCAGGAACGCCATCATGTATTCGCGGACGCGGTTGGTGATCGCCTTCCAGCTCGCGATGATGCAGAACGGCATCACGGCGGTGGTGAGGATCACCAGCGGCAGCGAAATGCCGTCGACGCCCATGTGGTAGGTGATCCCGGTCGCGAGCCAGTTCGCCTTCTCGACGAACTGGAAGTCGGGATTCGCCGGATCGAAGCGCATGACCAGGATCACCGACACCGCGAAGGTGATCAGCGTGGTCCAGAGCGCGATCCAGCGCGAGTTGCGCTTGGCCGCCTCGTCATCGCCGCGGCTGAGATAGACGATCAGCGCGCCGACCAGGGGCAGGAACGTCGTGACCGATAAGATGGGCCAGGTTGTCATTTACTGGCCTCCAAAGCCGAACATGAACCAGGTGATCAGGCCGGCGGCGCCGATCAGCATGGCGAATGCGTAGTGATAGAGATAGCCGGTCTGGATCTTCACGACGTTGCGGGTGACGTCCAGCACGCGGGCCGAGACGCCGTCGGGACCGAGGCCGTCGATGATGAAGCCGTCGCCCTTCTTCCAGAGCTGATAGCCGATCCACTTCGCCGGACGGACGAAGATGACGTCGTAGAGCTCGTCGAAGTACCATTTGTTGAGCAGGAACTGGTACAGCATCGGCTGCTCTTTAGCGAGCTGCACAGGGATGTACGGCCGGCGGATGTAGAACAGGTACGAGACGAGGAAGCCCAGCACCATCATCACCGTCGGCAGGACGGCGATGGTCTCGGGGATGTGGTGCATCTCCTCGATGATGTGCGGGTTCATCTTCACGGACTCGCGGAAGAACTCCTCGATGCCGTGACCTGCGAACAGCTCCTTGAACGGGAAGCCCGCAATGATCGAGCCGACCGCGAGCACGCCGATCGGGATCAGCATCCAGATCGGGGCCTCATGTGCGGCTTCGTAGTGATGCTCGTCATGCGGCTCGCCGTGGAAGGTCTTGAAGATCAGGCGCCAGGAGTAGAACGAGGTCAGGCCGGCGGCGACGACCGTCATCAGGAAGCCGTACATCGCAAACGGATTGTGCGCGGCGTAAGCGGATTCGATGATCGCGTCCTTGGAGAAGTAGCCGGCGGTGAGCGGGAAGCCGGTGAGCGCAAGCGTGCCGACCACCATCACCGCATAGGTGTAGGGGATCTTCTTCCAGAGCCCGCCCATGTTGCGGATGTCCTGCTCGTGGTGCATCGCGTAGATCACCGAGCCGGAGCCCAAGAACAGCAGCGCCTTGAAGAAGGCGTGCGTGAACAGATGGAACATTCCGACCGAATAGGCCCCTGCTCCCATCGCCACGAACATGTAGCCGAGCTGCGAACAGGTCGAATAGGCGACGATGCGCTTGATGTCGTTCTGGACGAGGCCGATGGTCGCAGCGAAGAACGCCGTGGTGGCGCCGAAGAACATCACGACAGCCTGCGCATTCGGGGCGAGCTCGAACAGCGGCGACAGGCGCGCCACCATGAAGACGCCCGCGGTGACCATCGTCGCGGCGTGGATCAGCGCCGACACAGGCGTCGGTCCTTCCATCGCGTCCGGCAACCAGGTGTGCAGCAGGAACTGCGCCGACTTGCCCATCGCGCCCATGAACAGCAACAGGCAGGTCAGGGTCAGCGCATCCGCGTGCCAGCCGAGGAAGTTGATGGTCTTGCCGGTGAGGCCAGGCGCGGCATGGAAGATCGTCTCGAAATCGGTCGAGCTGGTCAGCATGAAGATCGCGAAGATGCCCAGCGCGAAACCGAAATCGCCGACGCGGTTGACCACGAAGGCCTTGATCGCGGCGGCGTTCGCCGACGGCTTCTGGTACCAGAAGCCGATCAGCAGATAGCTGGCCAGACCCACGCCTTCCCAGCCGAAGAACAGCTGCACGAGGTTGTCCGCCGTCACCAGCATCAGCATGGCGAAGGTGAACAGCGAGAGGTAGCCGAAGAAGCGCGGCCGATTCGGGTCCTCGTCCATGTAGCCGATGGAATAGAGGTGCACGAGCGAGGACACGGTGGTCACCACCACCAGCATCACGGCGGTGAGCGTGTCGACCCGCAAGCTCCAGTAGACCTGGAGATCGCCCGACTGGATCCACGGCAACAACGGAATCCGCATGTCGTGATGCATGAAGCCGACATCGACCAGCGTCATCCAGGACAGCGCCGCCGACACGAACAAGAGCGCCGTGGTGATCAGCTCCGCCCCGCGCGAGCCCGCCGCCGGCGGTTCGGCCGGGCCGTGGTCGTCGTGACCATGATCGTCGTGACCATGGTCGTCATGCGCCGCCGACGCGTGGGCGGCGCCGTGACCGTGGTCGCCGTGATGCTCGACCTCGTCGCCCGAGGGGTTGCGGGCATGCGCGCCGAACAGCGCGATCAGGCCGGCCAAGATGGCGCCCAGCAGCGGCAGGAAAACGATTGCCTGAACCATGACTGAGCTCAGCCCTTCATCAGATTGACGTCCTCAACCGCGATCGAGCCGCGGTTGCGGAAATAGACCACCAGGATGGCGAGACCGATCGCGGCTTCCGCAGCCGCAACCGTCAGCACCAGAAGCGCGAAGACCTGGCCGACGATGTCGCCGAGGAAGGTCGAGAACGCCACGAGGTTGATGTTGACCGAGAGCAGGATCAGCTCGATCGACATCAGGATGACGATGATGTTCTTGCGGTTCAGGAAGATGCCGAGGATCCCGAGCGTGAACAGGATCGCGCCGACCGCAAGATAGTGTCCGAGCCCGATCGTCATTTCACCCACTCCGCCGCATCAGAGTCCTGGAGCCCCTGCCCCGGCGCCACCTTGCGCATCGCCATCGCCATTTCGGGCGTGCGCGCGTTCTGAACGTTGATGTCCTGCCGCTTCACGCTCGCCTTGTGCCGCAGCGTCAGCACGATGGCGCCGATCATGGCGACCAGCAGCACCATGCCCGAGAGCTGGAAGTAGTGGATGTACTTCGTATAGAGCACCAGACCCAGCGCCTCGGTGTTCGAGACGTTGGTCGGGATCGCCGCCGTGATCGTCTTGGCGACGCCGGGGTTGATGACCCAGAAGCCGACGGTGAGCAGCAGCTCGAACAGGAATATGCCGCCGATGACGAGGCCGACCGGCAGGTACTCGATGAAGCCCTCGCGCAGCTCGGTGAAGTCCACGTCGAGCATCATGATCACGAACAGGAACAGCACCGCGACCGCGCCGACATAGACGACGATCAGGATCATCGCCAGGAACTCGGCGCCCATCAGCACGAACAGGCCGGAGGCGTTGACGAAGGCCAGGATCAGGTACAGCACGGAGTGCACGGGATTGCGCGAGACAATCACCATCACGGCCGAGGCGACACAGACGCCGGCGAAGAGATAGAAGAACAGCGCGGGAAGGATCATGCCCTCACCTCACCGGTACGGCGCGTCGAGCTCGATCGCTTTCGCGATCTCGCGTTCCCAGCGGTCGCCGTTGGCGAGCAGCTTGGCCTTGTCATAGAACAGTTCCTCGCGGGTCTCGGTCGCGAACTCGAAGTTCGGACCTTCGACGATGGCGTCGACCGGACAGGCCTCCTGACAGAGGCCGCAATAGATGCACTTCACCATGTCGATGTCGTAGCGCACGGTGCGGCGGGTGCCGTCGTTGCGGCGCGGGCCGGCCTCGATGGTGATGGCCTGGGCCGGGCAGACCGCCTCGCAGAGCTTGCAGGCGATGCAACGCTCTTCCCCGTTCGGATAGCGGCGCAGCGCATGCTCACCGCGGAAGCGCGGCGAGATCGGGCCCTTCTCGAACGGATAGTTCAGGGTCGGCTTCGGCTGGAAGAAATAGCGCATGGCGAGGAAGAACGCCGAGACGAATTCCGACAGCAGAAGCGAGCGTGCAGTGGCGTTGATGTTGATACCCATGACGGCCCTCACTTCGGCGCGATGCCGGCGAAATGCAGCACGCCAGCCACCACGACCACCATCGCCAGCGACAGCGGCAGGAACACCTTCCAGCCGAGGCGCATCAGTTGGTCGTAGCGGTAGCGCGGCACGATCGCCTTTGCCATCGCGAACAGGAAGAACATGAAGAAGACTTTGAGCGAGAACCAGATGATCCCCGGCACCCAGTTGAAGGGCGGCAGATCGACCGGCGGCAGCCAGCCTCCGAGGAACAGGATCGTCGCCATCGCGCACATCGTGACGATCGCAACGTACTCGCCGAGCATGAACAGCAGATACGGGGTCGAGCCGTATTCGACCATGAAGCCGGCGACGAGCTCGGATTCGGCTTCCACGAGGTCGAAGGGCGGACGGTTGGTTTCCGCCAGCGCCGAGACGTAGAAGATCACGAACATCGGGAACAGCGGCCACACATACCAGTTCAGGATGGTGAGCTGCGGCAGCCCGATCAGGCTGGCAAGGCCGCGCACATGCTGGGCCTCGACCACGGCCGACAGGTTCAGCGTGCCGGCGCAGAGCAGCACCGTGATGATGACGAAGCCGATCGAGACTTCATAGGAGACCATCTGCGCCGCCGAGCGCAGCGCGGCCAGGAATGGGTATTTCGAGTTCGACGACCAGCCGGCCATGATGATGCCGTAGATCGATAGCGACGAGATCGCGAAGATGAAGAGGATGCCGACATTGATGTCGGAGATCACCCAGCCGAGATTGGTCGGGATCACCGCCCAGGCGGCGAGCGCGAGCACGCATGAGACCAACGGCGCCAGCAGGAACACGCCCTTGTTGGCGCCGGCCGGAATGATCGGCTCCTTCAGCACGAACTTCAGCAAGTCAGCGAAGGACTGCAGCAGGCCCCAGGGGCCGACCACGTTCGGGCCGCGCCGGATCTGCACCGCCGCCCAGATCTTGCGATCGGCGAGCAGGATGTAGGCGATCGCCACGAGCAGGACGACGAGCACCAGCACGCTCTCCGCGACCATGATGATCAGCGGCCAGAGGAACCCGGTCCAGAATGCGCTTTCGAAGAATTCCATCAGATCACGCTCACTCCGCTGCGGTCAGCATGTGCCCGGAGGCGAGGCGCGAACATTCCGCCATCACGGCGGATGCACGCGCGATTGGGTTGGTCAAATAGAAGTCCTCGACCAGCGGCTTGAACGGCGCCTTCTCGGGCGAACCGCCCTTCCCCGCCAGCTTCTTGATCTGGTCCGCCGAGCCGGCCTCGATCTGGTCGAGGCGGATCAGATGCGGCACGGCCTTGAAGATCGCCTGGCGCAGCGCCGAAAGCGAGTCATAGCCGAGCTTCTTGCCGAGTGCCTCCGACAGCGCGCGGACGATCGCCCAGTCCTCGCGGGCTTCGCCCGGCGGGAACGCGGCGCGGCCCGTCATCTGCACGCGGCCTTCGGTGTTGACGTAGATCGCGGACTTCTCGGTATAGGCGGCCGCCGGCAGGATCACGTCGGCGCGATGCGCGCCGCGGTCACCATGGGTGCCGATATAGACAACGAAGGTACCATCAGGCGCGTTGATCTCGTCGGCGCCGAGCAGGAACAGCAAGTCCAGCGTGCCGAACGTGGTCATCTGCGCGGCGTTCAGGCCCCCGCCGGTTGCGGAGAAGCCGATATCGAGCGCACCGACGCGCGAAGCGCTCTCGTGCAGCACGCCAAAGCCGTTCCAGCCGTCCTTGACCGCACCGACATCGAGCGCGAGCTTGGCGGCGCTCGCGAGAATGGCGGCGCCGTCGTGACGCGAGGCCGCGCCCGCGCCGACCAGGATGATCGGATTCTTGGCGTTCTTCAGCACGTCCATGAAGGAGTGCTTGCCGGCCGCCAGCTCACCGAGCGTTTCAGTGCCCGCGCCGAGGTGATCGTAATCGTAGGTCAGATCGACCTTGGCGCCGATCACGCCGACCTTGAAGCCGCCGGCACGCCAGCGCTTGCGGATGCGGGCGTTGAACACGGCCGCCTCTTTCCGCGGGTTCGCGCCGATGATGAGCAGCGCATCCGCCTGCTCCACACCCACCAGCGTCGGGTTGAAGATGTAGGAGCCGCGGCCGAGCGCGGGGTCGAAGGCGTCGCCACCCTGCACCGCCATATTGGTCGAGCCGAACTTGGCGAGAAGATCCTTCAGCGCGAACATCTCCTCGACGCCGGCGAGATCGCCCGCGATCGCGCCGATGCGCTTGCCGTCAGTACGCGCCGCTTTCGCAGCGATCGCGGCAAAGGCTTCGGTCCAGCTCGCCGCGCGCAGCTTGCCGGCTTCACGGATATAGGGCCGGTCGAGACGCTGGGTGCGCAGGCCGTCGACGACGTGGCGGGTCTTGTCGGAGATCCACTCCTCGTTGACGGCCTCGTTGATGCGCGGCAGCACGCGCATGACCTCGCGGCCGCGGGTGTCGACGCGGATCGCAGACCCGACGCCGTCCATCACGTCGATCGACTGGGTCTTGCCGAGCTCCCAGGGACGCGCGGCAAACGCATAGGGTTTTGAGGTCAGTGCGCCGACCGGGCAGATGTCGACGAGATTGCCTTGAAGCTCCGAGGTCAGCGCGTGCTCGAGATAGGTCGTGATCTCCATATCCTCGCCGCGCCCGGTGGCGCCCATCTCGGGCGCGCCGGCGACTTCCGCCGAGAAGCGGACGCAGCGCGTGCACTGGATGCAGCGGTTCATCGAGGTCTTGACCAGCGCGCCGAGATATTTGTCCTCGACCGCGCGCTTATTCTCGGCGAAGCGGCTGGTGTCGACACCATAGCCCATCGCCTGGTCCTGCAGGTCGCACTCGCCGCCCTGGTCGCAGATCGGGCAGTCCAGCGGATGGTTGATCAGAAGGAATTCCATCACGCCTTCGCGCGCCTTCTTCACCATCGGCGAACGCGTGGAGATCTCCGGCGGCTCTCCCTTGGGGCCCGGACGGCAGTCGCGCACACCCCAGGCGCAGCTTGCGACCGGCTTCGGGCCGCCCTTCACCTCGACGAGGCACATCCGGCAATTGCCGGCGATCGACAGCCGCTCGTGATAGCAGAAGCGCGGAATCTCGGCGCCGGCCGCCTCGCACGCCTGAAGCAGCGTGAACTCGGCGGGCACATCGATCTCTTTGCCGTCGATGATGAGCTTGGTCATTCTTCTTACTCCGCCGCGACCATGTTCACGGGATCGCGGACGCCGATATCGTCAACATCGGCCTTATGCGAATACTGGTCGATACGCGCTTCGATCTCGTGACGGAAATGCGCGATCAGGCCCTGGATCGGCCATGCCGCGGCATCGCCGAGCGCGCAGATGGTGTGGCCTTCGACCTGCTTCGTCACCTCGAGCAACATGTCGATCTCGCGCTTGTGGGCGCGGCCTTCGGCCATGCGGGTGAGCACGCGCCACATCCAGCCTGTGCCCTCGCGGCACGGCGTGCACTGGCCGCAGCTCTCATGCTTGTAGAAATAGGAGATGCGGGCGATGGCGCGGATCAGGTCAGTCGACTTGTCCATCACGATCACGGCCGCGGTGCCGAGGCCCGAGCGGAGCTTGCTCAGACTGTCGAAATCCATGGGCGTGTCGATGATCTGCTCGGCTGGCACCATGCGCACCGACGAGCCGCCGGGGATCACGGCCTTGAGGTTGTCCCAGCCGCCGCGGATGCCGCCGCAATGCTTGTCGATCAGCTCACGGAACGGAATGCCCATGGCCTCTTCGACGTTGCAGGGCCGCTCGACATGGCCGGAGATGCAGAAGAGCTTCGTGCCGACATTGTTCGGACGGCCGATGCCGGCGAACCAGGCCGCGCCACGGCGCAGGATGTCGGGCGCGACCGCGATGGACTCGACGTTGTTGACGGTGGTCGGGCAGCCGAACAGGCCGACATTGGCCGGGAACGGCGGCTTCAGCCGCGGCTGGCCCTTCTTGCCTTCGAGGCTTTCGAGCAGCGCGGTTTCCTCGCCGCAGATATAGGCGCCGGCGCCGTGGGCGACGTAGATGTCGAACGGCCAGCCATTGACGTTATCCTTGCCGACCAGCTTGGCTTCATAGGCCTGGTCGATCGCGGCCTGCAGGTGCTCACGCTCGCGGATGAACTCGCCGCGGACATAGATGTAGCAGGCATGCGCGTTCATCGCGCAGCTCGCGATCAGACAGCCCTCGATCAGGAGATGCGGATCGTGCCGCATGATCTCGCGATCCTTGCAGGTGCCGGGCTCGGACTCGTCGGCATTGACGACGAGATAGCTCGGCCGGCCGTCGGTCGATTCCTTCGGCATGAACGACCATTTCAGACCGGTCGGGAAGCCTGCGCCGCCGCGGCCGCGCAGGCCCGACGCCTTCATCTCGTTGATGATCCAGTCGCGGCCCTTGTCGATGATGTTTTTGGTGCCATCCCAGGCGCCGCGGCGCCGCGCACCCTCGAGCCCCCAATCATGGAGGCCGTAGAGGTTCTTGAAGATGCGGTCCTTGTCCTCGAGCATATCAGTGCTTTCCGATCAACGAATGGTCTGCTTGTAGGCAAGTCCGGCGGCGCAGACGGCGAAGGTCAGCGCCCAGAGCAGACTGGATTCCAGCGACGCGTTCAGGCTGAAACGCTGCAACAGGAAAATGAAAGCGGCCGCCACGGCGGCGTGCAACGCGATGAAGCCCCACTTTTTCATGGCACCGCTCCCCTGCACGGAAGGCTGCGAGAGATCACCCATCAGGTGCTCTCCTTCAGCGTGGTCGGCCCGGTGATCGGCGCCGAGAACTGGCGGCCGTTCTGCGGGCCGGGTTTGGGCGGATTGCCCGAAGCGAAACCGTCGAGCACCTTACCGAAGCTTTCCTTGGTCAGGTCCTCATAAGTGTCCTTGCCGATCAGCACCATCGGCGCGTTCACGCAGGCACCGAGGCACTCGACCTCCTCCCAGCTGAAATTGCCGTCCTTGGAGAGATGGAAGGGCTCGTGATGGATGCGGTGTTCGCAGACGTGGATCAGATCCTCGGCGCCGCGCAGGCGGCACGGCGTGGTGCCGCAGACCTGGACGTGGGCCTTCTTGCCGACGGGGGCGAGCTGAAACATCGTGTAGAAGGTCGCGACTTCGAGCACGCGGATATAGGGCATGTCGAGCATGTCGGCGATGACGCGGATCGCGGCTTCCGAGACCCAGCCGTCGTGCTGCTCCTGGGCACGCCAGAGGATGGCGATGACGGCGGAGGCCTGACGTCCCGCCGGATATTTCGCGATCTGCTGCTTGGCGAACGCGAGGTTCTCCTCCGTGAACGCAAAGCTCGCGGGCTGGACTTCCTTCGGTGCTAATCGGCGAACGGACATCTCTTCAATCTCTCACTGCATGCGGCGCGCTGACTTGGCGTTCAAGATCTTGGCATTCAGGGCATCGATCCTGTCCTGCCAGAACGCGCTTGCGGTGCCGAAAACGTTGTAGCCGACGTGGGTCGAGACCTTGATGCGGTCGAGGATCGACAGCTCGGTCACGGTCTCCATGCGGTTGCTGCGCGGATCGAACACGATCAGCTTCAGCGGGGTCTGTTCGAGGATGAAGCGCGACACCGCATGAGAGCGGTCGCTGCCGTGCTCCTCGCACATGATGACGCTGTCGGCCTGGAGAAGACGCGCGCCGCCCTTGATCGCCTCGATCTCGACGCCCTCGACATCGAGCTTGATCAGGTACTTGCCGGCGCTTGCGACCTTGCCGTCCTCGATCAGATTGTCGAGAGCGATGACCGGCACCTCCTCACCGCCCGCGGAGGGATCGCCGGCGATGCTGAAGGCCTCGTGCTTGGTGCCTGACAGGCGCGCGGTGCCGCGGGTGGCGCCGATCGCGCATTTCATGGTCTCGAAGCGATTGCCGTTGACGCGCGCGTTGTTGGCGAGCTTCGGATAGTTCTGCCCCGATGGCTCGATCGCGATCGCCTTGTGCGAGCCGAACGGCTTGCTCGACACCAGCACCGACCAATAGCCGTAATTGGCACCGCAATCGAGCAGCGTGTAGTCGACGTCGACGGAGTCGGCGAACAAGAGCTCGAGCTCGTCTTCATAGTTGTACGAGCGGTTGAGCAGCTTGCTCCAATAGCCGTCGCCGTAAGGGAATTCGAACACGGCGTCGGGATTGAGCCTGATCGCGATGTTGCGCTCGGGCAGCGTCTTCCGCAGCAAATTCGCGCAGGCGATGTAGCCCATATGCGAGAAGTGCGACGAGATCTTCGATCCCGTCACCAGCGCCAAGGCAGCCGTCCGCTCCCACAGGTTGGCCCCTTCAAGGGCCCCCGAGGCGCGGTCAAACTGGATTGGCGCCTGCTGCCCCATCACCGATCGACCTCTCCGAACACGATGTCGAGCGAGCCGAGGATCGCCGAGACGTCGGCGAGCAGATGGCCGCGGCAGATGTGATCCATCGCCTGCAGATGCGCAAAGCCCGGCGCGCGGATCTTGCACTTGTACGGTTTGTTGGTGCCGTCGGAGATCAGATAGACGCCGAACTCGCCCTTGGGCGCCTCGACCGCGGCATAGACTTCGCCGGCCGGCACGTGGACGCCCTCGGTGTAGAGCTTGAAGTGGTGGATCAAGGCTTCCATCGAGCGCTTCATCTCGCCACGGCGCGGCGGCGCGACCTTGTTGTCGGCGACGACAACGGGGCCCTTCCCGTCGGGCGCGTTCAGCTTCTGGATGCACTGCTTCATGATGCGGATGGACTGCCGCATCTCTTCCATGCGGATCAGGTAGCGGTCGTAGCAGTCGCCGTTCTTGCCGATCGGAATGTCGAAATCCATCTCGGCATAGCATTCATAGGGCTGCGACTTGCGCAGGTCCCAGGCCGCGCCCGAGCCGCGCACCATCACGCCCGAGAAGCCCCACTCCCAGGCTTCCTTCAGGGGCACCACACCGATATCGACGTTGCGCTGCTTGAAGATGCGGTTGGCGGTGAGCAGGCGGTCGAGGTCGTCCACGACCTTCAGGAACGGATCGCACCAGGCCTCGATGTCGTCGACCAGCTTCTGCGGCAGGTCCTGATGCACGCCGCCGACGCGGAAGTAAGCCGCATGCATACGGCTGCCCGAGGCGCGCTCGTAGAACACCATCAGCTTCTCGCGCTCTTCGAAGCCCCACAGCGGCGGGGTCAGCGCGCCGACGTCCATCGCCTGCGTGGTGACGTTGAGCAGATGCGACAGGATGCGGCCGATCTCGCAATAGAGCACGCGGATGAGCTGGCCGCGGCGCGGCACCTCGATGCCGAGCAGCTTTTCAGCCGCCATGCAGAAGGCGTGCTCCTGGTTCATCGGCGCGACGTAGTCGAGGCGGTCGAAGTAAGGGATCGCCTGGAGGTAGGTCTTCTGCTCGATCAGCTTCTCGGTGCCGCGGTGAAGCAGGCCGATATGCGGATCGACGCGCGCGACGACTTCGCCGTCCAGCTCCAGCACCAGACGCAGCACGCCGTGCGCGGCCGGATGCTGCGGCCCGAAGTTGATGGTGAAGTTGCGGAGATTTTCAGGTTGCTCGTTCATGATCAGACCTTCGGTCCCGCTTTTTCATCTCCCGGAAGGACCGGATAGTCCGCCCCTTCCCATGGCGAGAGAAAATCGAACTTGCGGAATTCCTGGTTGAGCCGGACGGGCTCGTACACCACCCGCTTCTCCTGGTCGTCGTAGCGGACCTCGACGAAACCCGTGGTCGGGAAGTCCTTGCGCAGCGGATGGCCCTCGAACCCGTAATCGGTGAGGATGCGGCGCATGTCGGGATGGCCGACGAAGAACACGCCGTAGAGGTCGTAGGCCTCGCGCTCGAACCAGTCGGCGCCGGGGAACAATTCGATCAGCGACGGCACCTGGGTGGTCTCGTCGGCCTGCGCCTTGAGCCGGATCCGCGCGTTCAGGGTCGGTGACAGGAAGTGATAGATCACGTCGAAGCGCTTCTCGCGCGACGGATAGTCAGCGGCCGTGATGTCGGTGAAGTTGATGAAGCGGCAGTTCGGATCGTCGCGGAGGTACTTGACCACCTCGACGATCTTGCTGGCCTCGACATCAACCGTGAGCTGGTTGAAGGCCACCGAATGACCGATGGCGGCGCCCGGAAGCGCGCTAACGATCGTCTGCCCCAGTGCGTCGAGCTTGGCGTCGTCCATGACGTAAAACCTTAGCGTTCGATGGTGCCGGTGCGCCGGATCTTCTTCTGCAGCAGCAGCACGCCGTAAAGCAGCGCTTCCGCCGTGGGCGGGCAGCCCGGCACATAGATGTCGATCGGCACGATGCGGTCGCAGCCGCGCACGACCGAGTAGGAATAGTGATAATAGCCGCCGCCGTTGGCGCAGGAGCCCATCGAGATGACGTAGCGCGGCTCGGGCATCTGGTCGTAGACCTTGCGCAGCGCCGGGGCCATCTTGTTGGTCAAGGTGCCTGCGACGATCATCACGTCGGACTGGCGCGGCGAGGCACGCGGCGCGAAGCCGAAGCGCTCGACGTCGTAGCGCGGCATCGACACCTGCATCATCTCGACCGCACAACAGGCGAGACCGAAGGTCATCCACATCAAGGAGCCGGTACGGGCCCAGGTGATGAGGTCGTCGGTCGCGGCCACGAAGAAGCCCTTGTCGGACAGCTCGGAATTGACCTCGAGGAAGAACGGATCATTGGCCCCGACCGGCCGGCCGGTCGACGGATCCAGGATGCCTTTGGGGGCCGGCGCGATAGCCGGACCTGTGGAGGACACGGGGTTCAATCCCATTCGAGTGCTCCCTTCTTCCATTCATAGGCGAACCCGACCGTCAACACGGCGAGGAACACCACCATGGACCAGAAGCCGGTCGCGCCAAGCTTGCCGAACGCCACCGCCCAGGGAAACAGGAACGCCACCTCGAGATCGAAGATGATGAAGAGAATGGCGACCAGATAGAAGCGGACGTCGAACTTCATGCGCGCGTCGTCGAAGGCGTTGAAACCGCACTCATACGCCGACAGCTTTTCCGGGTCCGGCTGCTGGAACGCCACGACAAAGGGCGCGATCAGCAGCACAAGGCCAATGAGGCCCGCTACCCCTATAAAGACGACGAGTGGAAGATAGTTCTGCAGAATGCCGCTCATGGCGAGCCCTTTTTCCCGCAGCCTCGGGACAGCCACGGATTCGTCCGATTTGGAATTATTCTGAGCCTTAGCGCAGTGCACCAATGGGCGCAAGACACGCTCTTTTTAGGCCCTTTGCCGCCCCCAGAACGGTGAAAATCCCGGAATCACCCCGCGCTGGTATGGAGCAGATCGCCAAGGCCAGCAAGGGCGGCCACCGTTTTGCAGGGCAGCCGTTCTGAGATTGCGGCCGCACGGGCCAAGACAGCTTTTTGCCATGCATTGCCCGAGAAAAGCACCTGGTTTTTTGGTGCGGCAGCGCACCCAAACCGAGCTGCGGCTGCCGTCAGGCCCCCGACTGACCGTCACCCCGGCGACATAATGCCGAGCGCCCCGGAGCAGCGCGGCCGGAAGGCCGGCGATGGTCGAGGCGGTGAGGCAGGACAGGTGCAGCAAAGACACCTATCCACAGGCGCAAGCGATCAGACGAGCCATGCATCGCGGCGGGACCGGGGCTGCCTGCTGCGAAGACAACTCGGGCTTGCGTTATATTGCAGCCCGACCGGTCGCGAGCGCGGCGGCGGCGACGTGCAGGGCCGTCGCGCGCGCCGCGCCCGGATGAGCTTCGGGCTGGGGGGCATAGCCCGGGTGCTCATCTATCTCACGTTGGAGGATCGGCGGCACCAGATGTCGCCGCCCTCACCCGTCCTCACCATTTGTAGGAGACGCTGGCGGTGACGCGCCGGCGGTCGCCGTAGAAGCAGGACGTCGGGAACGAACAGCTCGCAACATAGATCTTGTCGGTCAGGTTGATGACGTTGAGCGCCGTACGCCAGTTCTGCCATTCGTAATGAAGCGCGAGATCGCCAAGCACCACTGCGGGAACCTCGAGGGTGTTGGCCGGGTCAGCCCACGATGAGCCGACGTAGCGCACGCCGCCGCCAAGACCGAAGCCTTCGAGCGGCCCATCCTTGAAGGTGTAGTCGGCCCAGCCCGAGACCAGCAGCTGAGGCGTGTTGGTCGGCGTCTTGCCGACCAGCGACGGATCGAGGTCCCGGCTGTTGAAGAGATGATAGGCCGTGAAGGCGCCGATCAGCTTGAGTTCCTTGGTGGCATTGGCCACCGCTTCGAGCTCGATGCCGCGCGAGGTCACCTCGCCGGTCTGGTTCAGCAAGATCGGCGTGCCCGCTGTCGTCGCGACATTCTGGCGCTTCAGGTCGAAAACAGAGGCCGTGAAATAGCCGTCGAACCCCTTCGGTGCGACCTTCACGCCGATCTCGGTTTGCTGCCCGGTCTCCGGCAGGAAGAGCTGGTTAGTGGCGTTGAGACCGATGACCGGATTGTAGCTCGTGGCATAGGAGACATAGGGCGCGATGCCGTTGTCGAAATTGTAGATCAGCCCGGCCCTTCCGCTGAACTTGCTGTCCTCGCGGCTGGCGACGGTGGCGCCGGTGTCGCGCGCTTCCTGCGTCGTCTCGACCCAATCGTTGCGGCCGCTCAGCACCAGCGTGAAGTTGCCGAGCTTCATCTGATCCTGGAGGTAAGTACCCGCCTGCTTCTGCGTGATCTGGAAGTTGCGGAACGGAGCGCCCGTCAGCGGAATGCTGAGACCATAGACGGGATTGAACACATTGACCGAAGGGACGGTGCCGAAATTGAAATTCTGGTAGTCGTCGATCTGGTAGCCCTTGAGATCGACGCCGAACAGCATCGTGTGCCTGACGGGACCGGTGTTGAAGCGATATTCCAGCTGATTGTCGAGATTGGCTTGGTTCGCCGTGTTCTTCGCATACCAATTATAGCGGCCCATCGTCGCCGTATTGATATTGTCCCAGCCGTTCCCGATGAAACCGCGATAGGTCAGGTCGATATGCGCAAATCGCGCATTCTGCCGGAACGTGAGATCCTCGGTGAGATTGCGCTCGAACTGGTAGCCGAGCATCTCCTGCTCGCGCGTGAACTTGTCGACATTGGGATCGCCGACGAAGAAGCTGGTCGGGATCTTGCCGAACGGCGCATTCGTCACCGTGCCCTGGTAGGGCAGGAAGTTGATGCCCCTCGTGTCAGTCTTCGAGGCCGATGCGAGAACCGTGAAGGACGTGTCAGCATCCGGCTTCCACGTAAACGACGGCGCGATGAAGTAATTGTTATCAGGCGTGAAGTCGACCTGCGTACCGCCGTTCCTGACCTCGCCAACGACGCGATAGAATAGCTTGCCGTCCTTCGGCTGCGTCGCGATCGGCCCGCCCATATCGAAGCCGATATAGGCGTTGCCGAAATTGTTGACGCCGGTCTCGATGTAGCGGATCGGCTCGGCCGGCGGCATCTTGCTGATGACGTTGACGATGCCGCTCGGGCTCGATCCGCCATAGAGCACGGCAGACGGACCGCGCAGCACCTCGACGCGCTCCATGTTGGACGGCGGCAGCCGCCAGCTTGCATAGGAAGTGTAGAACAGCTGCATGCCGTCGAGGAACAGTCCGATGTCGTCGGACTTGAAGCCGCGGATCAGCCACCAGTCGTTGCGCGTGTCCGCGCCAAACGTTCCCGCCCGCACGCCGGCGGTGTAGCGCAGGACCTCATCGAGCTTGTTCGGCTTCTGGTCGCGGATCTGCTCGGCGCCGATGACGGAGACCGACTGCGGCGTCTCGATGATCGGCGTGTTGGTCTTGGTGCCGGACGAGCTGCGACCCGCGACGTAGCCGTTCACTGGCCCGCGCGGCGTCTCGACGAAGCCGACGTTGCGCTGCAGCTGCGGCCTGTTCCTGTTGGCGGTCTGCTCCGACGACCGCGGCGCACGGCGCTGAGGGGTCGTGGCCGCGCGGCGGCGCGCTTCCGGCGCGGTGACGGTCACCGGCGGCAGGGTCGCTGCGCCACCCTGCGCGGACGATTGTGCAAGCGATGCCTGCGGCATCAAAACCCAAGCGGACGCGGTCGCCAGCACGGCCGACCGCAGCATTCCAAGACTGTTCAACGCGCCACCCCAAAGCTGCATGTTCGATGCGTCATGCCGCCTGTCCCCGGACGGCATGCGCTTGGAGGCGACGCTTATGGGAGCGCGCGAGAATTCCCTAATTGAAAGCTTCTTAGAAAGGCTCTTAGAAGCGATCCAACATGTCCAGAGATTGCTGGAAGATCAGCGCGCGTTCTTCTCGCTCTCGAGCATCTCGGCGGCAATCGCCGTGAGCTGGTCGACCTGCCCCAGCAGCGTGTGGAACTCGGCTTCGCTCAGCTGTTCCAGCAGGCGGCGATTGCGCTCCTGCGCGCCTTCGACGATCGCATCATGCGCGGCGAGACCCGCCGGGGTCAGCGAGATCAGCACTTCGCGGCTATCTTTCGGATTAGCCGATTTCGCGATCAGCTTGCGCGAGAGCAGATTGGCCAGCGCGCGGCTGATCTGTCCCTTGTCCTGGCCGACGGCTTCGGCAAGCCGTGCCACGCTCATCGGCGGCCGGCGGCCGAGCGAGGCGACGAGACCGAACTCGACCGAGGACAATCCGGTGAGGCGCTTGTAGCGCAGGATCGCACCGCGCTTGAGCAGATTGGCAAGCACCATCAGTCGCGACGACAGCATCACGGTGATCGGGGCCGACGGTTCGTTCTCGTCTGCGGGCGACGTCGCCCCGCCTCTGCTCTCGATCTGGCTCATGATCCACCTCTGCCAAGAAAGCCCGAGCCTGCCAAGTCCGAGCCTGCAAGTCTGGGCCTGCAAGTCCGAGCCTGCCAAGCCCGGCCGGCCGCCTCATCAAATGCGACTTAGAGGCATTTCGGAAGATCGTTGACAATGTCATCGAATTATCTTTCACTGGACCCAAGGTGCCGAAAAGGCCCGGCCATCACGGCCAAAGCGGGAGGACCAGCATGACCATCACCCAGCGGGATCGTGACCTCGGCACGGCCTATGCGATGAAGCCGGCGCACACCCGCACCGAGCTCACCTCGGTCGCGCGCGGCACGCCGATGGGCGAGCTGCTGCGCCGCTACTGGCACCCGGTCGGGCTCGTCGGTGACGCCACCGACACACCGAAGAAAGTGCGCGCACTGGGTGAGGATCTGGTGCTGTTCCGCGACAAGCATGGCCGCGCCGGTCTGTTGCACGCCCGCTGCTGCCACCGCGGCACCACGCTCTACTATGGCAAGGTCGAGGAGGACGGCATCCGTTGCTGCTATCACGGCTGGAAGTTCGACACCGAGGGCCATTGCCTGGAGCAGCCCTGCGAGCCCGATGGCGGTCAGTTCAAGGACAAGGTGCGCCAGCCCTGGTATCCGGTCGAGGAACGCTACGGGCTGATCTTCGCCTATATGGGCCCGGCCGAGAAACGCCCGGTGCTGCCGGCTTACGAATGCCTGGAGAAGATGGACGACAGCGAGATGGTCGAGGCCGATGATTCCTCGATCGGCGGCGGCGGTCCCGCCGTCATCCCCTGCAACTGGCTCCAGCATTTCGAGAACGTGGTCGATCCCTATCACGTGCCGGTGCTGCACGGCTCGTTCTCGGGCCCGCAATTCACCAACATGATGGCGTCGATCCCGGAGGTGAAGTTCGAGAAATCGCCGCGCGGCGTCCTCGTGCGCTCCGAGCGCCAGCAGGACGACGGCAAGGTGTTCTATCGCGTCAGCGAGGCTGCGCTGCCGACCTTACGCGTCGTGCCGAACCCGCGCGTCGCGCAGTTCGCGCGCGTCGAGTCGATCGGCTGGGTGCTTCCGATCGACGACGGCTCCTTCCGGATCTATGTCGCCGGCCGCGTCAAGGCTCCCGGCGATATCAGCCGCATGCGCTCGAAGTTCAACGGCAAGTACTGGTGGGACATGACGGAAGCCGAGCACCAGCAATTCCCGGGGGACTTTGAGGCCCAGGTCGGCCAGGGCAAGGTGACGGTCCATTCCGAGGAGCATTTCGGCCAGAGCGACCGCGGCATCCTGTTGATCCGGCGCATGCTGAGCGACCAGCTCGATGCGCTCGCCGCAGGCCGCGATCCGATCGGCGTCTCGTTCGATACCGGCGCGCCGCCGGTCGAATTCGAAGCGGGGAATTACATCCGCGAAGGCTGACCTTCCAGCCCCTACTTCAGGGCTGGACCATTAACGACAATAAACACAAATTGGGGGAAGCGATGGTCGATGTGACGTCACAGATGTCGGTGCAAACGGCTGCCGCGGCAAAGCCCCCGGCGCGGCGCTATTACGTGCTGGGGCTGCTCACGATCATCTACGCGCTGAACTTCCTCGACCGCACGATCTTCAACGTCCTGATCGAGCCGATCAAGAAGGAGTTCGCCCTCAGCGACACCATGATGGGCCTGCTCGCCGGCTTCGGCTTTGCGCTGTTCTATTCCCTGCTCGGCATTCCCATCGCGCGCGTTGCCGACCGGCTCAACCGCCGCAACATCGTGGCTGTCGCGTTTGCATTCTGGAGCGCGATGACGGCGCTGTGCGGCGCGGCCACCAGCGTGACCTCGCTGGCGCTGGCGCGCATCGGCGTCGGCATCGGCGAGTCCGCGGGCTCACCGGCCTCGCAATCGATCGTCGCCGATCTATTCGCCAAGAACGAGCGCCCGCGCGCGCTCGGCATCTACGCCATCGGCACCTATCTCGGCGTCTTCCTCGGCTATTTCATCGGCGGCTACGTCAACCAGCACTATGGCTGGCTGATGGCGTTCTATGTCGCCGGCCTGCCCGGTATCCTGCTCGCGTTGGTGCTGTGGCTGACGATCTCCGAGCCGAAGCGCGGCGCGATGCAGGAGAGTTTCGTGCCCGAGCCGCTCGGGCCGACGCTGCGCTTTCTCGCCTCGCAGCGCAGCTTCATCATCGTCCTGATCGGCTTCTGCCTCACCACCTACACGAACTACGCGACCGCGGCCTGGATCCCGCCGTTCCTGGCGCGCGTGCATCATCTGTCGAGCGCCGAGATCGGCACCTATGCCGGCACCTTCAAGGGCCTCGCCGGCATGGCCGGCACCCTGCTCGGCGGCTTCGTCGTGGCGCAAGTCAGCCGCCGCGACGACCGCTGGAAGCTGTGGGCGCCCGCGATCACCTCGGGACTCGCTGGCCCCGTGTTCGCGCTGTGCATGCTGACGCAGGATTTTGCGATGATGGTCGCCATGCTGGCGCTGACCTCGTTCCTTGTCGGCTTCCATCTCGGCCCGATCTTCGCGATCGCGCAGACGGTGGCCAAGCCCAGCATGCGCGCGCTCGCCTCCGCGCTGATTGCGCTCACCGCCACCTGCTTCGGCCAGGGTGTCGGCCCGCTCGCGGTCGGCATGGTCAATGACGCGTTGAAGGGCAGTTATGGCGCCGAGGCCGTGCGCTATTCCCTGCTCTCGGCGGCGGTCACGACCACGCTCGGCGCCCTCCTGTTCATCTGGGCCGCCCGCACGATCCGGAACGATATCGGCCGGGCGGCGGCCTGAAGGCCGTTCCGGCCGCCAGCCTGGCGCAACCAAGCGGGCGTAATGATGAAACCATTTTGCGGAACCCGCGAAACCATCCGGAAACAGATGGTCCTTAAGACATGAGCCTACAGACGGCGGCAAAGCCCGTCGGGAGGCTCAGATGAACCACTCAATTCACTCTGCTGATCGTGCGACCCACCTGAAGATCGTGGTGGTGGCGCTGGTGGCCGGCATCACAGTGGCGGCCTTCGGGATCGCAGCCCGCACCAATGCCGATTACAGCCAGACCGCCCAGTCCACCCACGTCATCAAGGCCGGCAAGCCGGTGGTGGTGACGAGCGCGGGGACGTCCGAGATTCGCTGATACGTCCTCTTTCGGGCTGACCGATGGCCGCCTCCGGGCGGCCTTTTTCGTTTTCCAGAGCAATGCTTAGCCGAGATGCATCGTGCCAGCGCAACGTCCTTGACTTCACTCAGCCCCGCCTTTAATTCCCCCCTCGTTCCGCGCGCATCGAGCGAACCACGCGGGAGTAGCTCAGTTGGTTAGAGCGCCGGCCTGTCACGCCGGAGGTCGCGGGTTCGAGCCCCGTCTCTCGCGCCATTTTGGCAACCCCTTCATAGTCTTAGCTTGAACTCCTCGACTTCGGCCGCATCTGCGCCGGCGATTGCCTGCCGCTGGCGGGAACTCTCGGCATAGTCAGCCCGCGCCCGAATCGTCTACGTCTCAAAGGACTTAGAGGGATCCCCACGCATTCTCGGCTTTTCCAGGGATACCCTGTCATTGGACAACCGAGGAGGCCAGTCATGGCTAAAAAGGATACGGCCAAGAAGGATTCGGCGAAGAAGGCAGCTGCTCCCGCTACCATCACGCTCAAGCACCTCGCTGCCGATATCGCCGAGAGCCAGGACCTGTCGAAAAAGCACGCCGAGGCGGTCCTGACCGACATGGTCGATTTGATCGCCAAGCACCTTAGGAAGGGCGACCGCGTCCGCATCGTCGGGCTCGGCATCCTCCGGGTCCGCAAGCGCGCCGCCCGAACCGGCCGCAATCCTGCCACCGGCGAGCCGATCCACATCAAGGCCAGCAAGAAGGTCACTTTCCGCCCGGTCAAGGAACTGAAAGAGGCGATCTGAGGCTACTCTTCGTTAAGCCTGATCCCACCTCCTTCCTGCCGCAACGCGGCCCGCTTTTCTGGTATACCGGCTGCTCCCCCTGACCCCGGCGGTTTGACCAGAAATGTCCTCCCTCACCTTTTCGCATACCGTGACCGAGCGCTTCCTGCGCTACGTCACCATCGACACCCAGTCCGATCCGGAATCCCCTCACTCGCCCTCGACCGAGAAGCAGAAGGATCTCGGCCGCGTGCTCGCCGCCGAGCTCAAGGCCATCGGGGTCGCGGACGCGCATCTCGACGATTACGGCTACGTCTACGGAACGATCCCGGCAAACACCGACAAGAAAGTGCCGGTGATCTGCTTCTGCTCGCACATGGACACTTCGCCCGACGTCACCGGCAAGGACGTGAAGCCGCAAGTTCTGAAGAACTATCGCGGCGGCGACATCACCCTGCCGGGCGACACCAGCCAGGTGATCCGCTTCAATGAGCATCCCGCGCTGAAGAACCAGATCGGCAACGACATCATCACCACCGACGGCACGACGCTGCTGGGCGCCGACAACAAGGCGGGCGTTGCCGAGATCATGGATGCCGCGCACTTCTTCATCAACAATCCCGATGTGAAGCACGGCACCATCAAGATCCTGTTCACGCCGGACGAAGAGATCGGCCGCGGCGTCGACAATGTCGACATCAAGAAGCTGGGTGCCGATTTCGGCTACACCATGGACGGCGAAAGCGCCGGCTGCGTCGAGGACGAGACCTTCTCGGCCGACGGCGCCACCATCACCATCAACGGCGTCAGCGCCCATCCCGGCTACGCCAAGGGCAAGATGGAGCATGCGATCAAGATCGCGGCCGCCATCGTCGAGCGGCTGCCGAAGGAAGGCTGTTCGCCGGAGACGACCTCGGGCAAGCAGGGCTTTCTGCATCCGATCGGCATCGAGGGTGCGCTGGAGCAGGCGAGGCTCTCGTTCATCGTGCGCGACTTCACCGAGGAAGGGCTGAAGGAGAAGGAGGTCCTGCTCGAGACCATCGTCAAGGACGTGATGAAGGACTATCCGCGCTC
This sequence comes from Bradyrhizobium sp. AC87j1, assembly GCF_002936975.1. Taxonomy (NCBI): domain Bacteria; kingdom Pseudomonadati; phylum Pseudomonadota; class Alphaproteobacteria; order Hyphomicrobiales; family Nitrobacteraceae; genus Bradyrhizobium; species Bradyrhizobium sp. AC87j1. The sequence continues at coordinate 64,147 of NZ_PTFE01000024.1, read as the reverse complement.
GACCTACACGTTCGAGGTGCGGGAGCAGTACCGCAACATGAAGCAGGTGATCGACCGTCACCCGCACGTGCTCGAATACGCCATCGAAGCGATCCGCCGCGCCGGCCTGCGCCCGATGCGCACAGCGATCCGGGGCGGCACCGACGGCTCGCGCCTGTCCTTCATGGGCCTGCCCTGCCCCAACATCTTCGCCGGCGAGCACGCGTTTCATTCGCGACTCGAATGGGTCAGCCGGCAGGACATGGAAAAAGCCGTGCAGACCATCGTGCATCTCGCGATGATCTGGGAGGAGAAGGCCTGAGGCTTCCGTCCGTTATGGCCGGGCTTACGCCCGGCCATTTGTTTCAGAGCTTACGGCACCGGCATTGCGCGCGGATTGCTATGGAAGCGATTTGAGCTCGCCATCCAGTTCGGCAATGGTTCGCCATCGCGATGCCGTCCACCGGCCACAGCCGCCGCCCACGCCACCGCGGCACCGATCAGGGTCGCGGCCGCGACCGAGAACGCCACGATGATCGAATTGCGTCGCGCGCGGTTGATGGCGGTCTTGGAGGCCGCGATCAGCGCATCGACCCGCCGTTCGGCGTCGGGGGCCTGTAGCCCCGTCAGACCAGCAACCTGCTGCACCAAATAGGCGCGGTCGTCGGTGCTGATTCCGCTGTGGCTGGACGACGTCATCAGAATCCGTCCCGCCTCAGCGCGCGCCTCCCTCAGATCGATGTTCGGGGCACGACGCGGCGCGCGGAACAGCTTGTCGAGCTCATAGCTGAGCAGCGGCTCGGCCGCGGACGTATTGCTTGCCGAGCTGCGCATCGGCGAACGGTCGATCGCGGCAGCGCCGAGCAGCGCGAGCAGAGCCGCGCCAGCCAGCACGGCCAGGGCCCAGGAGGTCAGCCCGTGGAGGCCGTCCCGTCGTTCGCCATCGTCTTCGATCGTCGCCACCGCGGGCGCCGGTCGCGTCGTCCGGCCGGCGATGTAGCCGCCGAACCCGAAGCTGATCGCCTGGATGATCAGGTACAGCCCGGACAGCAGCGCCAGCGCCGCCGAGGCATCGCGCCATGTCGGCGAGCTTGAACTGACACCTAGGCCGACCGCGACGCCAAAGCCGATCAGGATGAATGACATTGCACCGGCGGCGAGAGCGCCTGCGAACACCGAGCTCCACTGGATGGTCCGGCGGTTGTCGGACGCCGCCCCGCCGCCCTCCATCATGTCTTCCCGTACGAGCGTTTCCATTGCCGTTCTCTCAGCGCAGGCCGAAGAACGACAGGATCGCCATGATCACGACGATCAGGCCGATCAGATAAATCAGTCCGTCCATAGTCCCATCCTCCTCAACATTCCTGATCGCTAATCGGGAGGAATGAGGAACGTTCCTAATTCGGCATCGAGGTGCGGAACGAACCGGCCCGATGCGCATTGTCTACTCAAGTCCCAAGGATGAAGATTGTGAGCACGAAGGCCTCAGCCGGTCAGCCCCGGGCTGGGGCCTTCCTTTTGCGCTTCCTGTCCTATGTTAACGACGCCGGCTCTCCGATCATAAAGGATGCCACCGGGGCGGAACCTCCGGATCGGGGAGAGCCGCGTGGACCGCAGAACGGCGTGCCTTCATCAGGCAGATGCATTTCGGGAAAAGGCGATCGCCGATCCCGAGCAGCACGACAGATGGATTGATGAAGCCATCAAATGGCTGGAGCGGGCAATGGAAGCCGGCCGTTGCGCAATCGTCTCGGCCGAAGCCGGCGACACCGGCGATGTTCCAGAGGTGGCATGCGAAGCGGCGGCCGACGCTCAACTCGGCCTGATCACCCGTCAATGAGACGCGCCGGCGTTTCGGCCAGGACTGCGGCAATTCTTCAAGGGACGTAACAATGTTGCGGGTCGACACTGTTCCCGCCCCCATGCTAGGCCGGGCATAGACCGCAACCAGAGTGACGTCGTGCCCGCGAACCGCCAGCCCTCAGGAACTTGCCGCCAGCGCAACTGGCGCGGGCTGCTGTCTGTGCTGATCGCGGTCGTCTACCTGCTCGCGAGCGCGCTGCATGGCTCGCACGACATCGACGTCACCACGCCCGGCGGCGGCTCGGAGATCGCCGCGGTCCTTGATGGCCCCACGGGCCATAGTGACCACAAGGCCATCGGCGGACATCATTGCCATGGCTGCTTCTCGCTGACGGTGACACAGCCGGCGCCCGCGGCCACATCGGTCGCGCCTGCAGCCGCATCGAGCCCGCAGCATGCGCCCCGGCTCGCCGGAATTACCCCCGATACCGATTCCCCGCCTCCCAAACATATTGCCTGAACGGATTGGTCGGGCGTCCGCGCCCATTAGGTTCATCCTTCACAGGTCGGTTTTATGTTTCGCAGGAGAATGGCCGCGCGCCTGGCGTGCGCGGTGGCGTGTCTGATTGCTGGATCGGCGATTGCGCCGTCGCACGCCCAGACTTTGACGATGCGGAGCGCGCTGTCGCGCGCGCTGGCCGCGAGCCCGCGGCTGACGGCGGCGGAGCGCGACGTCGGCATCGCCACGGGCCAGCGCATCCAGGCCGGCGCCCTGCTCAATCCGGAACTGTCCTACGAGCAGGACGATTCATTCGGCTCCGGCAAGTACCGCGGGACGCGATCGGCCGAGACCACGCTCCAGATCAGCCAGGCCTTCGAGCTGTTCGGCAAGCGCGACGCGCGGGTCGCGGCCGGCGCGGCCGGTATCGAGGTTGCCGCGATCCAGCGCAAGGCTGTCAGGCTGGAGGTGCTGTCGGAGACCGCGATCGCCTTCCTCAGCGTGCTCGGCGCGCAGCGGCGCATCCAGATCCTCGACGAGCAGATTGCCGCGATCGACCGCTTGACGCCGCTCTTGCGCCGCCGCGTCGAGGCCGGCGCCTCCTCGCCGGCCGAGACCGGCCGCGCCGAAGTCGCCTCCGCCCTGGTGAAGGCGGACCGCGAACGCTTCAAGGCAACGTTGGCCAGCGCCCGGCGCGAGCTTGCGGTGCTGATGGGCGATCCCGCAGCGAAATTCGGCGAGGTCTCCGGCCGGCTCGACACCATGGGCAAGCCGCCGACGTTCCAGTCGGTTGTCGCCGCCATCGACGCCAATCCGCAGCTGGTGCGCTGGACCGCCGTCTTTGCCCAGCGCAATGCCGAGCTGCTGCTGGCCCGGCTCAAGCCCTATCCGGACGTGCGGATCGCGGCCGGCTGGCGCCACTTCAACGAGACCAATGACGATGCGGTGCGGCTCTCCCTCTCGGTGCCGATCCCCGTGTTCGACCAGAACCAGGGCAACATCCTCTCGGCGCAGGAAAGCCTCGCCAAGACCAAGGCCGAGCGCGAGGCCAACCGCAACACCTTGATCGTGATTGCCGGCCGCGCCTATGACTCGTTGCAAGGCTCGCTACGCGAGCTCGCGGTGCTGCGCGAGACCGCCATTCCCAAGGCCGTCGAGGCGTCCGAGGCGATCTCGCAAGGCTACGGCCAGGGCCGCTTCACCCTGCTCGAGGTGCTCGACGCCCAGGCGAGCGTCACCCAGGCGCGCCTGCGCGAGCAGGAGGCGCTTCAGAATTTCCACGCAGGCGTTGCGACCATCGAAGGCCTCGTCGGCAATCCCTTCACGCTGGCGCGGGAGAGCGCACGATGAAGACCTCCTCCACCATTCTCGTCGCCATCGTTGCCGCCGCGCTTGGGGCTTACGGCTACTCCCTGCTCGCGCCGGCCACGCCCGCGCATACCGAGCACACTGAACATTCCGAAAAGAAGCCAAACGACCATGTCGAGCAGGATGAGCACGGCGCCGACCGCATCCGCATCTCCGACGTCAAGCTGGCGGCCGCGGGCGTCACGCTCGCCGAGGCCGCGAGCGCGACCCTGACCGACACGCTCGCCTTCAACGGCATTCTGCGCGCCAACCAGGAAGCCGTGGTGCAGGTGACGCCGCGCTTTCCGGGCCTCGCCAAATCGATCCAGAAGCGCATCGGCGATAAGGTCGGCAAGGACGATCTGCTCGCCGCGATCGAGAGCAACCAGAGCCTCACCGTCTACGAGCTGAAAGCGCCCATTGCCGGCACCGTCATCGAGCGGCAGATCTCGCTCGGCGAATACGCCTCCGAACAGAAGCCGGCCTTCGTCGTCGCCGACCTCTCGACCATCTGGGTCGACCTGTCGATCTACCGGCAGGACCTCCGGCGCGTCCACCTCAACGACGAGGTGCTGATCGATCCCGACGATGGCCGCGGCGAGATCAAGGGCACGATCTCCTACATGGCACCGATCGGCTCGAGCGAGACCCAAACCGCATTGGCACGCGTGGTGCTGCAAAATCCGGATGGCCGCTTGCGCCCCGGCCTGTTCGTCACGGCGCGGCTGATCCTCGCCGCACGCAACGTCGCGGTCGCCGTGCGCCGCAGCGCGATCCAGACGCTGGAGAACCGGACCATCGTGTTCGTCCGCGAGGACGGCGACAAGATCGAGGCACGCCCGGTTGAACTTGGCGATTCCGATCCGCGCCATGTCGAGATCAAGGCCGGCCTGTCGGCCGGCGAGCACTACGTTGCCGAGAACAGCTTCGTCGTGAAGGCGGAGATGGGCAAGGGCGAGGCCGAACATGATTGAGCGCCTGATCGCCGTCTCGCTGCATCAGCGCTGGCTGGTCCTCCTGCTCGCGCTCGGCGCCATCGCTTTCGGGGCCTGGAATTTCCAGCGCCTTCCGATCGACGCGGTGCCTGACATCACCAACATCCAAGTCCAGATCAACACCCGCGCGCCCGGTTATTCGCCGCTCGAAACCGAGCAGCGCATCACCTTCCCCGTCGAGACCGCGATGGGCGGACTGCCCAAGCTCGACTATACCCGCTCGCTGTCGCGCTACGGCCTCAGCCAGGTGACGGTCGTCTTCAAGGACGGCACCGACATCTTTTTCGCCCGCCAGCTCGTCGGCGAACGCATCCAGCAGGTGAAGGACCAGCTTCCGGCTGGCGTCGAGGTCGCGATGGGTCCGGTCTCGACCGGGCTCGGCGAGATCTTCATGTACACCGTGGAAACCAAGACGGGTGCGAAGACGCAAGGCGGTCACGACTATTCGTTGACCGATTTGCGCACCGTGCAGGACTGGATCATCAAGCCGCAGCTTCGCAACGTGCCAGGGGTGATCGAGGTCAACACCATCGGCGGCTTCGAGCGGCAATTCCACGTGCTGCCGGACCCGGGCAAACTGATGGCCTACCGGCTCGGCTTTCGCGACGTCATGACGGCGCTCGCCGCCAACAACGCCAATGTCGGCGCCGGCTATATCGAGCGCAACGGCGAGCAATATCTGGTTCGCTCGCCGGGCCAGGTCGGCAATATCAGCGAGATCCAGGACATCGTCATCGGCTCGCGCGGCGGCAATCCTGTCCGGATCAGGGACGTCGCGACCGTCACGGAAGGCCGCGATCTGCGCACGGGCGCCGCGACGCGCGATGGCGAGGAGACCGTGCTCGGCACCGCCATGCTGCTGATCGGCGAGAACAGCCGCACGGTGGCGCGCCGCGTCGCAGCCCGGCTCGAGGACATCGCCAAATCGCTGCCCGATGGCGTCGTGACACGAACCGTCTACGACCGCACCGATCTGGTCGAAGCCACCATCCGCACGGTCCGGAACAACCTCCTCGAAGGCGCCGCCCTGGTGGTGGCCGTGCTGTTCCTGATCCTCGGCAACATCCGCGCCGCCCTCGTGGTGGCCTGCGTCATTCCGTTGTCCATGGCGATGACGATCACCGGCATGGTCGAGACGAAGGTCAGCGCGAACCTGATGAGCCTCGGCGCGATCGACTTCGGCATCATCGTCGACGGTGCCGTGATCATCGTCGAGAATTGCCTGCGCATGCTGGCCGCGGCCCAGCGCGAGAAAGGCGGCCTGCTCACGACCTCTGAGCGGCTGCGCGCGATCATGCGCGGGTCGAGCGAGGTGATCAAGCCGAGCCTGTTCGGAACGCTGATCATCGCCGTGGTCTATCTGCCCGTGCTGACGCTGACGGGCGTCGAGGGCAAGATGTTCACGCCGATGGCGCTGACCGTGCTGATGGCGCTGGGCGCAGCCGTGCTGTTCTCCATCACCTTCGTGCCGGCGGCCGTCGCCATCTTCGTCACCGGCAAGGTGTCCGAGCACGAAAACCTGTTCATGCGCATGGCCAAGCGCGCCTACCTCCCCCTGCTCCGCTTTGCCATCGACAACCGGCTCGCGGTCGCCGTCATGGCCGCATTCATCGTGGTCGCAAGCGGCATCGCCGCTTCGCGGATGGGCGGCGAGTTCATTCCGAGCCTGGACGAAGGCGACGTCGCGCTGGCCTCGATCCGGATTCCCGGCACCAGTCTCACGCAATCCCTCGACCTGCAGAAGGCACTGGAAAAGCGCATCACGCAGATTCCGGAGGTGAAGGAGTTCTTCACCCGCATCGGCACCGCCGAGATCGCCACCGACCCGATGTCGCCGGCGCAGACGGATGGCTACATCATGCTGAAGCCGCGCGCCGAATGGCCCGACCCGGGCAAATCGAAATCGGAGGTGATCGAAGCGATCGACAGGGCCGCCGACGACATTCCCGGCAGCGCCTATGAGATCTCCCAGCCGATCCAGTTCCGCGTCAACGAGCTGATCTCGGGGGTGCGCAGCGACGTCGGCGTCAAGATCTTCGGCGATGACCTCGACATCCTGCAAGGCGCGGCCAAGCAGGTCGAGGCCGCGATCCGCGGCATCCGCGGCGCCAGCGACGTCAAGATCGAGCAGGTCGCAGGGCTTCCGATCCTCACCGTCCGCCTCGATCGCCAGGCGCTCGCCCGCTACGGCCTTAGCGTCGGTGAGGTGCAGGGCATCGTCGAGATCGCCGTCGGCGGCAAGTCGGCCGGCAAGCTGTTCGAGGGGGACCGCCGCTTCGACATCGTGGTTCGCCTGCCGGAGCATCTACGCGGCAATCTCGAGGCGATCCGGGCGATCCCGATCCCGCTGCCGCCCGGCGAGGACGCAGCGACCGGCACGGCCGTTCGCACCGCGCTGTCGGCCTCCCCGCTCACCCAGATGCGCTATGTGCCGCTGTCGTCGGTCGCAACCGTCGATGCGACGCCCGGCCCGAACCAGATCAGCCGCGAGAACGGCAAGCGGCGGATCGTCGTCACCGCCAATGTCCGCGCGCGCGACCTCGGCTCCTTCGTGGCCGAAGCCGAGACGGCGGTCGCGGAGAAGGTCAAGCTGCCACCCGGCTACTGGATCGGCTGGGGCGGACAGTTCGAGCAGCTGGTCTCCGCGACAAAACGGCTAATGATCGTGGTGCCGGTGGCGCTGCTGCTGGTGTTCCTGCTGCTGTTCATGGGCATGGGGTCGGCGGCGGACGCGGCGCTGGTGTTTTCCGGCGTGCCGCTGGCGCTGACCGGCGGCGTCGCCGCGCTCTTGCTGCGCGGTATTCCGCTTTCCATCAGCGCCGGCGTCGGCTTCATCGCGCTGTCGGGCGTCGCTGTCCTCAACGGCCTCGTCATCATCGCCTTCATCGAGCGGCTGCGCAGCGAGGGGCGGCCCATCGCGGACGCCGTGCGCGAGGGAGCGCTGACGCGGCTGCGCCCGGTGCTGATGACGGCGCTGGTCGCCTCGCTCGGCTTTGTGCCGATGGCGCTCGCGACCGGTGCCGGCGCCGAGGTGCAGCGTCCCCTGGCGACCGTGGTGATCGGCGGCATCATCTCCTCGACGGTGCTGACATTGCTGGTGCTGCCGGCGCTCTACGTGCTGTTCCGCCGTGACGTCGCAAACGAAACGCCTACAATGGCGCCTGATTTGGCGGCTTCCGGGGAGCGCTAGAATTGGGCAGCCACGACCATCACGGTCATCACCACCATGATCATGGCGACCATGGTCACGACCACGGTCACGGCCATGTCCATGCCCCTGCGAATTTCGGCAAGGCATTCGCGATCGGCATTGCGCTCAACATCGCGCTGGTGGTGGCCGAGGCGGTCTACGGCTATGTCGGCAACTCCACCGCCCTGCTCGCGGACGCCGGCCATAATCTGTCCGACGTGCTCGGCCTGGTCGTGGCCTGGGGCGCGTCGATCGCTGCGCAGCGGGCGCCGAGCGGCCGCTTCACCTACGGATTTCGCGCCTCCACCATTCTGGCGGCGCTGGCCAATGCGGTGTTCCTACTGGTCGCGACCGGCGCGATCGGCTGGGAGGCGATCCTGCGCCTGCGCGAGCCGGAGCCGGTCGCGGGCGTCACCGTGATGGTGGTCGCCGGCATCGGCATCCTCATCAACGGTTTTACCGCCATGCTGTTCGCAAGCGGGCGCAAGGACGACATCAACATCGAGGGCGCGTATCTGCACATGGCGGCCGACGCTGCGGTCTCGCTCGGCGTCGTAGTGTCGGCGGCACTGATCATCTGGACCGGCTGGCTCTGGCTCGACCCCGTCACCAGCCTCGTCATCTGCGCCACTATCCTGTGGAGCACGACCAGCCTGTTGCGCGGCTCCGTCGACATGTCGATGGCGGCAGCGCCCAAGGGCACCGACCTCGCCGCGATCAGGTCGTTCTTGCTCGCGCGTCCTGGCGTCACGGCGATCCACGATCTCCACGTCTGGCCGATCTCGACCACCGAGACGGCGCTGACCTGCCACCTCGTCATGCCCACTGGGGCCGGCGATGCCTTCCTGATGGAGACGGCGCAGCTCCTGAAGACGACCCATCGCATCGGCCACACCACGCTTCAGGTCGAGACCCATCCGGACAATGGCTGCGCGCTGGCGCCGGATGATGTGGTGTGACCGCGTCTATGCCTCGCCGCGCTCGGCCCGCTCGGCCTTGGCCCCGGCCCTGAGCCAATCGAACAGCACACTCCCCAGGATCGCGCTCGAGCCGGCGAGGAAGGGAATGACGTAATACGCGTAGCGATTGAGCCCATAAACGAGGAAGGTCGGAAACGCGGCGCTGGCCAACGCCAGCAGGATCATCAAACTGCCGCCGGCAACGAGGCGGCCGGTCGGCCACCGAACCAAACCCGCATGGCTCGCAGGGACGCCAATCAGAAGCACGAGAGCGAGGCCGAGTGTCGCCGAGGACAGCCACCAGATCGGACCCGGGAAATCGTCGTATTCGGTCGAAACCTGCACCCCGCAGCACAGCGCGACCAGCTCCGAGTTGGGCGCGTAGCCACGCGCAAAAAGGCGGTTCAGGGTGAGCTGAAGCCGATCCGCGGAGAGCAGCCGCGACAGTGGCCACCAGGGTTTGTAGTAGTCGTGAACCAACTGTCCGGACTTCAACCCGGTCGGGCTGCCAAAGAACGGGAACCTGTCGCGGTCCATGAAATATTCGTAGCCCTGCGGATTGGGCGTCCGCCGCGCAACCGAATTTGCGTCGAACAGCAGGAAGTACATTTCCCGGAGAAAGTGCTTCGTGAGGTGTCGATAGAGCGTCGACGGCGTCGTCAGCGTTTCGATGAAGATGTCACGCACGATCCGCTCGATATCCACTTCGCTGTCGCCGGGCTTCGCCAGCCGGTGTATCGCGCCGAACGGCCACTGATAGACACCGGTGTCGGGCCATCCCTGAGGAGTGTCCGCAGCCCGCATCTGCTCGACGTATCCCCGCGCCTGCGCCTTCCGGTCGAGATGAACGCCGTGCTCGAAATCGCCGGAATAGCCGACCACGAAGGCCATCGCGGCAACGATCTCGTTGCCGGCGGGGCGTTTGCCGATCGCCAAGTTGATCGCCGCCGGCGTCAGGTAGACGGCCGAGGCGAAAAAGCCTGCCAGTGCAAGCACGCCAAGCCGGCGCAGCAGTCCTGCGTCCAGCACCACCACCAGCCACAACAGAATGACCGCAGCCTGACCTATTGCGGCCGACCGGCATGTCATCACGGCGCCGAGCGTCAAGCCCACGGCCGCTGCGGCCGGCAACGCCGGCCATTTCCTCAAGGCGGCGCCCGCGGCGATGAAGGCCGCAAGACTGACCAGGAAGTTGGATATCGTCTCCGCACCAATCGTGTTGTCGTAGTGGACGATGCGGCCGTGCAACGCCGCCAGACAAAAGGCCAACAGCGCGAAGAAACGCGGCGCGCCGGCAAAACGCACGATCCCTGCAACGAAAAGCGCAGTGCCGACGCTCATCAGGTGCTGCGCGATGACGAAGACGAGGATGTGCGGGCCGAACAGTTTTGACAGCAGCACAAGGAAGGCGGCCACGCCGTACGGCCGCTTCATCATATCCTCGAGATATTGTCCTCTCAGGATGGATTCGGCCTGTATGATATAGGCCGCGCTGTCCTCGTGGATGAAGTGATCCGGCCAGTTCATCAGGAAAGCAAGATGAACCATCAAGACCAGGCCGATTGCGCAAACCCAGACCCAGAACCACGCAATAGAGACTGCCCACCGGGGCAAGGCGGACCAAAGACCAGTGCGCTGGTTCAGTGCTGGATTCATCGTCAATGCTCGCAACCGGGAGTTCGGGGGCGACTACGTCGCCTTCGCGGTCACGATCCAGATCGCGCCCTGCAACGCGACGCTCTGCCCCTTCTGGAACGGCGCCAGCATCTCGCGGATCGAGGCTTTTGCAGCCGCATACGTCTCCGGCGGGTGTCCCTGCAGCGCGCGGCTGGCGGGCCCGATCTGCAAGGCGCCATCAACCGCGGCATCGAGGCCGCCGCCGATCGCGACATCCATCACCAGATTGTGCGGGTCCATCGCCATGTCGACGAAGCCCGCCCCCTTCAGGATGCGCATCACGCGCTCTTCCGAGGCGAAGGCGAACGGACCCGGCTCCTCCGGCCCGACCGGCGGCATCTTGGGCACATGCTTGTAGACCGCCATCAGCGGCGCCATCATCCACGGATTTTCCTTCGGCTCGCGCCAGCAGGCGAAGGCGAGCCGCCCGGTCGGCTTCAGCGCGCGCCGCAAGTTGGTGAAGGAGGCAATGGGATCGGCAAAGAACATCACGCCGAAGCGCGAGGCCAGCAGATCGAAGCTCGCCGGCTCGAACGGATGCACCGTCGCATCCGCCAGCACGAAATCCAGCGGCAGGCCTTTTGGCGCGAAAGCGCGCGCCTGAGACAGCATCGGTTCGGACACATCGAGGCCAAGCGCGAACCCATCGGGTGCCACCGCCTTGGCGAATGCGAACGTCGTCGCGCCGGAGCCGCAGCCGACATCGAGGACGCGCTCCCCGGGCCTCGGCTTGGCGCGTTCGATCAGGGCGGCGGCAATCGGTCCGAGCAGGCTCTCCTGCGCCGCGTGGCGATCGGCCCAGCGCTGGCCGCTCGGGCCGTTCCAATAGGCGATCTGGTCGGCGTTTTGTTCGTGGCCGCTTGGCTGCTGCATGGTGTTCCCGGTCATTCCCATTCGCGATGCTTATCCCGTCGCGGTTTTGCAACCGCACAGGGGCGATACCACGTCGGGATGGCGGGCGCACCCCTTCAAGGAGTCAAGGCGGGTCGCACGCCGGGCCCGGAATTACGAGATTGCGTTGGTCGAACGGCCTCGGCTCATGCGACGCGCTTCGCGCAGGCACGCCCGGCAGCAATAGCGATAAATGAAATCAAGCAGCGCACACATTGGACCAACCCTCCGTTGTGACTTGCAAGTCGATCATGGCGCGGGCTGGCCCGGACGCCTGTGACGTTGGTCACATAGGGGGCTTTGCCTTGATGGCATGCTCTGGACTATTCTGGTCACATTGCGATTTGGGGCTGCAATGGGCGCGTTTCGGTTTTTTCTATTTTCATTGACGGTCTTGTGCCTCGGCTGCGGCCCGGCGCACGCGGAAAAGCGCGTCGCCCTGGTGATGGGCAATTCCGCCTACAAGAGCGCGCCTCGGCTGACCAACCCGGTGAACGACGCCTCGGCGGTCGGCGGCATGTTGAAGAAGGCCGGGTTCGACCTCGTCGACATCAAGCTCGATCTCAATGCCGCCGAGATGCGGCGGGCGCTGCGCGACTTCGGTGGCAAAGCGCGTGAGGCCGACGTCGCGGTCATCTATTATGCCGGTCACGGGATCGAGTTGGATGGCAACAATTATCTCGTTCCGACCGACGCCGCGCTGGAAACCGATACCGATGTCTTCGACGAGACGCTGCCGTTGGACCGCGCTTTGTTCGCGGTCGAACCGGCCAAGCAGCTTCGCCTCGTCATCCTCGATGCCTGCCGCGACAATCCCTTTGCCAAGACCATGAAACGCACGATCGCCGCGCGCGCCATCGGCCGCGGTCTCGCTAAGGTCGAGCCGACCAGCCCGAACACCATGGTCGCCTTCGCGGCGAAGGCGGGCTCGACGGCCTCGGACGGCAACTCCAAAAACAGCCCGTTTGCCGCAGCGCTGGTCGAACGCCTGCCGACGCCGGGGCTCGACCTGCGCAAGGCCTTCGGCTTCGTTCGCGACGATGTCCTCAAGGACACCGGCTACAAGCAGGAGCCCTATGTCTATGGCTCGCTGGGCGGCGACGACGTGCCGCTGGTTGCGACGAAACAGGTCGTCGCCGGCCCCCAGGCCAACCCCGACAGTGAGATCCGGCGCGACTACGAATTGGCGCTTCAGCTTGGGACACGCGACGGATGGACCGCCTTCCTCAACCGCTTTCCGAGCGGCTTCTATACCGATCTCGCCAAAGGCCAGTTGAACAAGATCGCTGCCGAAGAAACCCGCGCGACCACGGCGGACAAGGCCCGGCAGGCGGAAGAGGAGAAGGCCCGGCTCGCAGCCGAGCGCGCCACCAAGGCCGAGCAGGAGAAGGCGGCGGCCGCGGCCAAGGCGGCCGAGGACAAGCGTCTCGCCGCCGAGAAGGCCAAGCAGGTCGAGGAAGCCAAGGCGGCCGCAGCCGAGCAACGCCGGAAAGAAGCCGAGGCGGCAGTCGCGAAGGCAATGGCCGAGAAGCAGGCTGCCGAGAAGGCGCTGGCCGAGAAACTCGCGAGCGACAAGGCCGCAGCTGAGCTCGCCGCCAAGCAGGCCGCCGAGAAACAGGCCTCCGCCAACACGGAGCAGAAAGTGGCAGCGGTTGCGCCCTCTTCGACTCTGCCGGCGATGTCGCCGCAGGAAACGACAAAGCTGGTGCAGTCGGAGCTCCGCCGTGTCGGCTGTCTGACGGCTTCCGCAGACGGCGATTGGAATGCCTCGTCACAACGTTCGCTGGCGCTATTCAACAAATATGCCGGCACCAAATTCGATGCCAAGCTCGCGAGCTTCGATGCGCTGGACGCGATCAAGGCCAAGCCCGGCCGCGTCTGCCCGCTGATCTGCGATCGCGGCTTCAAGGCAGACGGCGACACATGCACCAAGATCGCCTGCCGCGCCGGCTACCGCGTCAATGACGACAATGAATGCGAGAAGGTGCAGGACAAGAAACCGGTTGCGACGCGCGAGGACGCCAAGAAGCGGGATACTGAGCGCAAGCAAACGGAAGCCAAACCATCCAAGCCTCAGGCAAGCGGGCAGCTTATATGCGGCAACGCAGGCTGTCGTCCGGTCAAATCGGGATGCCGGGTCGAGGGTGGGAGCTCGTCGGGTGCGGGATCGGTCGGATACAGGGAAGTGTGTCCCTAACTCTTCGGCAGCTTCAGGAGTTTAGCCGGGTCGAATTTTGGTGCCGGCCCGTTCGGCCCCAGAGTTGGCTGTTCTTCACTTTCCTGGTGCCAGCATTCCGCTCCCTCTCTAATCGTTGCCGATCTCGCTCAAGGCCGCCCCCCGCGTGCATTTCATTGGGCCACCGCCTGTTGCGCAGGTGGATATGCCTGCGGTGCACGTCGCTCCCGGTCGCATCGTGCCTGTCGAAGTGAACGCCGCGGGCGCAGCGCGGCGAAGGCGAGTCTTGCAAACTGGAACACCTGTCCTCGTCGAGTGGTCTGATTGCTGTTCGACCTTTTGGCATCGACGTTGAAGTGTTGCCTCGCTTTCGAGCAAAGGCTGGTGGGCGGTCACGGATTCGAACCGCGGACCCTCTCGGTGTAAACGAGATGTCCTAACCAATTAAGCTACCCCCTTGCCGTAGACATCACCGAAGCCTGCGCAGCCGGTCTCACCTGTGCGCATTGCGGCCGCATTGGTTTCACCGAACGGCCACATCGAAATCAGATGCCAACCAGATTTCATCGATAGGTTTCGCCATTCCTCAAACTGGAAAAGGCATGACCATGCGCAGCTTCACGGCATCCGTCATCGTTGCAGCTCTCTGTCTCGGAACACCGGCTCTGGTGCAGGCACAGGGCGCATCGTCGCAACCCGGCGCGGAACAGCCGTCCACGCAGTCCAGCACGGAGATCCGGAGCATACAGGTTGTGGACGTCAAGGAATTGCAGCCGGCCGTGCGCGCGAAGGTCGATGAACTCGTGGCGCACACAAGCGACAAGGACATCCAGTCGCTCCGGCAGTCCATCGACGCCACACCGCAAGCAGCCTCCGTGCTCAAGGCCAAGGGCTTGAGCTCGTCGCAAGTCGTCGCGATCAACATCGCCGACGGCGTCCTGACGATGTTCACCAAGACAGCCTGACATCAGGCGGGGTTCCAGGCCGAGGCGTTGCGCAGCGGCGGCGAGTACGATCGCCGCCGCTTCGGGCGCGCTCGGCCCTTGCTCCGACACCCGCCGAGGCGCTAAAGAGGCGCCGTGGGGCGGTTAGCTCAGCTGGTTAGAGCATCTCGTTTACACCGAGAGGGTCCGCGGTTCGAATCCGTGACCGCCCACCAGCCTTCGCTCGCTTCGCGAGCTACGGCTCGGCAAGCCAGCAACTCGGCAAGCCAGCATTAGTGCTCGTGGCGCGAAGCGAGCGCAGGCTGCCGCGCCGAAAGCCCAACGGGCGAAGGCGGGCTTTTGAGCCGCGAGCTTCGGCTCGGCAAACCAACCTCAATCCTGCGGCCTCCCCGGCAGCAGCGGCACCGCGTCGATCCACACCGCCGCGGACTGGCACCAGATCTGCCTGACGGGGCGCAACTTGTCGCGCTGGCGGATGCTGCCCCACCGGATGCCCCAATCGTCGGCCTCATCGCCCTCGCCGCTGGTGAACAACGGGGAACCGCAATCGGCGCAGAAGTGCTGGAAGCGCATCCGGCCGTTGTCGCCGCGCTTGCCGTAGACCTTGGGCGTGCCGCCGGTCAGGCGGACATCAGCGCCGGCACAGACGGCCGTCACCCGGAACGGCGAGCCGGTCAGCGTCTGACAATCGGTGCAGTGACAGACCGAGACCTCCTCCGGATCGACCTCGGCCTCAAAGGTGATTGTCCCGCAATGGCATTGCCCGTCGATCTGCATCGGCCTCCTCCCCCTTGCCCGCAAAACAAAAACGGCGCCCGAAGGCGCCGTTCTATCATCTTTTCGCTGAGCCTCAGTGAGCGGTCAGGCCGCCGGCGGCTTCATCGCCGTCCGGCTTCACCGTCACCTTGGTGTCCTCTTCCCAGACGATCGGCACAGGCTTCTTCACCAGCGCCTTGGCGACGACGTCGTCGAGGCGCGAGACCGGGATGATCTCCATGCCGCCCTTGATCGCATCGGAAATCTCCGTGAGATCCTTGGCGTTGTCCTCGGGGATCAGCACCGTCTTGATGCCGCCGCGGGCCGCAGCCAGCAGCTTCTCCTTCAGGCCGCCGATCGGCAGCACGCGGCCGCGCAGCGTGATCTCGCCGGTCATCGCGACATCGTGGCGGACCGGGATGCCGGTCATGACCGAGATGATCGCGGTGGCCATGGCGACGCCCGCGGACGGACCGTCCTTCGGCGTCGCGCCCTCAGGCACGTGCACGTGGATGTCGCGGCGGTCGAACATCGGCGGCTCGATGCCGTAGTTGATCGCACGCGAGCGGACGTAGGACGCCGCCGCCGAGATCGACTCCTTCATCACGTCACGCAGATTGCCCGTGACCGTCATCTTGCCCTTGCCGGGCATCATGACGCCTTCGATGGTGAGCAGCTCACCGCCGACATCGGTCCAGGCAAGGCCGGTGACGATGCCGACCTGTGGCTCGCTCTCGATCTCGCCGAAGCGGTACTTCGGCACGCCGAGCAACTCTTCCAGAGTCTTCTCGGTGACCTTGACCGACTTCTTCTTGGAGATCATCAGCTCCTTCACCGCCTTGCGGGCGAGTGTGGAGAGCTCACGCTCCAGATTACGCACGCCCGCTTCGCGGGTGTAGCGGCGGATCAAAAGCAGCAGAGCGTCGTCGTCGATCGAGAACTCCTTGGAGTCCAGGCCGTGCTTGGACACCGCGTTCGGGATCAGATGCTTGCGCGCGATCTCGACCTTCTCGTTCTCGGTGTAGCCCGCGATCCGGATGATCTCCATGCGGTCCATCAGCGGGCCCGGAATATTGAGCGTATTCGCGGTCGTGATGAACATCACGTTGGACAGATCGTAGTCGACCTCGAGATAGTGGTCGTTGAAGGTCCCGTTCTGCTCGGGGTCGAGGACCTCGAGCAAGGCCGAGGACGGATCGCCGCGGAAATCGGCGCCCATCTTGTCGATCTCGTCCAGCAGGAACAGCGGATTGGACGACTTCGCCTTCCGCATCGACTGGATGATCTTGCCGGGCATCGAGCCGATATAGGTGCGGCGGTGACCGCGGATCTCGGCCTCGTCGCGCACGCCGCCGAGCGAGACGCGCACGAACTCACGCCCCGTCGCCTTCGCGATCGACTTGCCGAGCGAGGTCTTGCCGACGCCGGGAGGCCCGACCAGGCACAGGATCGGGCCCGTGAGCTTGTTAGCGCGTGACTGCACCGCGAGATACTCGACGATACGTTCCTTGACCTTCTCCAGTCCGTAGTGATCGGAGTCCAGGATGGCCTGCGCCGCTTCCAGGTCCTTCTTCACCTTGGACTTCTTGTTCCACGGGATCGACAGCAGCCAATCCAGATAGTTGCGCACGACGGTCGCTTCCGCGGACATCGGCGACATCTGGCGCAGCTTCTTCAATTCATGCTGCGCCTTCTCGCGCGCTTCCTTGGAGAGCTTGGTCTTGGCGATTTTCTCTTCGAGATCGGCGAGCTCGTCGCGACCGTCGTCGTCGCCGAGTTCCTTCTGGATCGCCTTCATCTGCTCGTTGAGATAATACTCGCGCTGGGTCTTCTCCATTTGTCGTTTGACACGAGAACGAATCCGCTTCTCGACCTGCAGCACCGAGATCTCGCTCTCCATCAGGCCCAGCACCTTCTCCAGGCGCGTGGTGACGGACAGCGTCTCCAGGATACCCTGGCGATCCGCGATCTTGACGGCGAGATGCGAGGCAACGGTATCGGCGAGCTTGGCGAAATCGGTGATCGCCTGCACGACGCCGACGACCTCGGCCGAGATCTTCTTGTTGAGCTTCACATAGCTCTCGAAGTCGGACACGACCGAGCGCGACAGCGCTTCCGCCTCGACCGACTTCGCATCGGTGTCGGCCAGCGCAATGGCGGTCGCTTCGTAATAGTCGGCGCGATCGGTGTATTTCTGCACGCGCGCACGCTCGAGCCCTTCGACCAGCACCTTCACGGTGCCGTCGGGAAGCTTCAAGAGCTGCAGCACGCTGGCAAGCGTACCGGTCTCGTAAATGGAGTCGGGCGCCGGATCATCGTCGGACGCGTTCTTCTGCGTCGCGAGCATGATCAGCGCGTCGTTCTTCATCACCTCTTCGAGCGCGCGGATCGACTTCTCGCGACCGACGAAGAGCGGAACGATCATGTGCGGGAAGACGACGATGTCGCGCAGCGGCAGCACGGGATAGGCGTGCGTTTCGCCATGAACGATGGTTGGCCTGGGTTTTGGATTAGTCATGGCCTTTTCCTTTTGCTTTGCCCCCTTGCACGCAGCCCGCCATGCTCATGCGCAACCGCCACAAGGTGCCGAGGTGATCCGCAAAACCGATCGGTCCGTTTTTCGCGTTGGACCGGCTCGCCGGATCGGAACTGAGGCGAATCTGGAAGAGAATTTTCGCTCGCCGCCGACATTAGGTGGCTATCGACCCGGGGGGTGTCAAGTCATTGAAAAACGCGCGCCATCAGGCGCTTACGCAACGCGGTAAGCGACGCAACATCGGCTGCGGAGATACACTTCCGCAGCCCACTTTGGGGATACAATTGGAGCGTTCCAGCGCCGAAAGATCAGGCGCTGGCGTTCTCGACGGCGCGATCGGACCGATCGGCGTAGATGTAGAGCGGACGCGCCGTTCCTTCCACGACTTCGCGCGAAATCACGACCTCTTCCACACCTTCCAGGCCCGGCAGATCGAACATGGTCTCGAGCAGGATCGCCTCGAGGATCGAACGCAGCCCGCGCGCGCCGGTCTTGCGCTCGATCGCCTTGCGGGCAACCGCGCCAAGCGCCTCGTCGGCGAAGGTCAGCTCGATGTTCTCCATCTCGAACAGCCGCTGGTACTGTTTCACCAGCGCGTTCTTCGGCTCGGTGAGGATCTTCTTCAGCGAGGCCTCATCGAGGTCCTCGAGCGTCGCCACGACCGGCAGACGGCCGACGAACTCGGGAATGAGGCCGTACTTGAGGAGGTCCTCAGGCTCGACGTGACGGAAGATCTCGCCGGTCCGGCGGTCTTCCGGCGCCATCACCTGGGCGGCGAAACCGATCGAGGTCGACCGTCCCCGCGCCGAGATGATCTTCTCGAGGCCGGCGAACGCACCGCCGCAGATGAACAGGATGTTGGTGGTATCCACTTGCAGGAACTCCTGCTGCGGATGCTTGCGGCCGCCCTGCGGCGGGACCGAAGCCACCGTGCCCTCCATGATCTTCAAGAGCGCCTGCTGCACGCCCTCACCCGACACGTCGCGCGTGATCGAGGGGTTGTCGGACTTGCGGCTGATCTTGTCGATTTCGTCGATGTAGACGATGCCGCGCTGGGCGCGCTCGACATTGTAGTCGGCGGCCTGGAGCAGCTTCAGGATGATGTTCTCGACGTCCTCACCGACATAGCCGGCCTCGGTCAGCGTCGTCGCATCGGCCATGGTGAACGGCACGTCCAGGATGCGGGCGAGCGTCTGCGCGAGCAGCGTCTTGCCCGAGCCGGTCGGACCGATCAGCAGGATGTTCGACTTCGCGAGCTCGACGTCGTTGTGCTTGGTCTGGTGGTTGAGGCGCTTGTAGTGATTGTGCACCGCGACCGACAGGACCTTCTTCGCATGGCTCTGGCCGATCACGTAGTCGTCCAGGACCTTGCAGATTTCCTTCGGCGTCGGAATGCCGTCGCGCGACTTGACCAGCGAGGATTTGTTTTCCTCGCGGATGATGTCCATGCAGAGCTCGACGCACTCGTCGCAGATGAAGACCGTGGGACCCGCGATCAGTTTGCGGACTTCGTGCTGGCTCTTGCCGCAGAACGAGCAATATAGCGTGTTCTTGGAGTCGCTCGTGCCGACCTTACTCATTCATGTCTCCGTCCGCGGTTCGATCCCGTTCCGCTCGATCGCTCCATTCCGACACGATGGTCGGCATGAAGCTTAAGTAGAGCAAATTCCGTACCAAAAAAGACCCTACGCGTTACATCCCGTGCGAATCACGGTCACTCGATTCTCCGCGATCATAGCCGATCATTCGTAGCCAACCATGCTGTCACCCGACTATCAAGAATTCGCTAATCGGGGCTCGCCGGCTACCCGTGACAATACCGTGATTTCCGGTCTTGGCACGGGCGAAGTGATCGAAATCACCCCGGCGTTGCTGGATTGCCACGAAAAACAAGCACGAAAGCGGAACCTTCTGCTTGTCGCAGGGCGCAAAACACCGTTTTGCGACGCGCGCACGCGTCCATAGCGTGAACGCCACCTGATGGTAACAAGCGATCCCAAGGAGTTGCCCAAGGGCCTAACAAGGGATCGCCGCAGCCCCAGTAGTGCTACGGGGTCTTCGCCGCCGCCGGTTCCTCGGCGCGCTTGTCGATGACCCTGTCGACCAGGCCAAACTCCTTGGCGTCGTTCGCGGTCAGGAACTTGTCGCGCTCCAGCGCGTCCTCGATCGACTTGTAAGTCTGGCCGGTGTGCTTGACGTAGATCTCGTTGAGCCGCTTCTTCAGGTTCAGGATTTCCTGCGCGTGCAGCATGATGTCGGTGGCCTGGCCCTGGAAGCCGCCGGAGGGTTGATGCACCATGATGCGCGCGTTCGGCAGCGAGAAGCGCATGTCCTTCTCGCCGGCGGCGAGCAGCAGCGAGCCCATCGAGGCGGCCTGCCCCGTGCACAGCGTCGAGACCGGCGGGCGGATGAACTGCATGGTGTCGTAGATCGCAAGGCCCGAGGTCACCACGCCGCCCGGCGAGTTGATGTACATCGAGATTTCCTTCTTCGGATTTTCCGCCTCAAGGAACAACAACTGTGCGACGACCAGCGTCGACATGCCGTCCTCGACCGGACCGGTCAGGAAGATGATGCGCTCCTTCAAGAGGCGCGAGAAGATGTCGTAGGCGCGCTCGCCACGGTTGGTCTGCTCGACCACCATGGGCACGAGGTTCATGTAGGTTTCAACCGGATCGCGCATGAGTCACCTAGGGTTTTTAAGAGGCGGACATCGCCAGTCTTGACTGCCAGTTTGGGCTGGATCTGCCGAAGGCCGATGGACGTCCTGTGATGCAGGAACTTGGTAGAGATAGAAAGGCGTACCGACAGATATAGCCCAATTCGCTTCTGACAAGTGCGGAGCGCATTAAGGCTTAATCCGTCGGGCAGTTGAAGCTGATTCGCACAAAGAGGCCCAGCCGGCCATCTGGCTAGCTGGGCCTCTTCGCTGATCATCCTTAATAGATGACTGCCTCAAGCTCTTCAGGCAGCGGTCTTTTCGGCTTCGTCGTCCTTGTAGAGGTCCTCGCGCGAGACCTTCTTCTCGGTCACGTTGGCGAGCTCGAGGATGAAGTCGACGACCTTGTCCTCATAGATCGGTGCACGGAGCTGGGCCAACGCCTGGGCGTTGCTGCGGTAATAGTCCCAGACTTCCTTCTCGCGGCCGGGCATCGAGCGGGCGCGCTCGATCACGGCGCGGCCGACCTCGTCGTCGGTCACGGTGATCTTGTTCTTCTCGCCGATCTCGGAGAGCACGAGCCCGAGCCGCACGCGGCGGTCGGCGATCTTGCGGTACTCTTCCTTGGCGGCGTCCTCAGTGGTGTCCTCGTCGGCAAAGGTCTTGCCGGCGGAATCCATCTCGGCCTTGACCGAGTTCCACATCAGATTGAACTCCTCGTCGACCAGCGAGGGCGGCGCCTCGAAGCGATGGGCTTCGTCGAGGCGGTCGAGCAGCGCGCGCTTGACGCGCTGGCGCGTCGCGCCGGCGAACTCGACGTTCAGACGCTCGCGCGCGGCTTCCTTGAGCTTGTCCAGCGATTCCAGGCCAAGCGTCTTGGCGAACTCGTCGTCGATCGCGATGTCCTGCGGCGCCTCGATCGAGGTCGCGGTGGTCTCGAACTCGGCCGGCTGGCCGGCGAGCTTGTCGTTCATGTAGTTCTTCGGGAACGACACCTTCAGCGTGCGGGTCTCGCCGGCGCCGATACCGGTGAGCTGCTCCTCGAAGCCGGGGATGAAGGTGTTGGAGCCGATCACGACCTGGATGCCTTCGCCGGTGCCGCCCTCGAAGACTTCGCCGTTGATGGAGCCCTTGAAGTTGATGGTGACGCGGTCGCCGGACTCGGCCTTGGCGCCCTCGGCCTTCGCGGCATAGCCGCGGTTGGTATCGGCGATGCGCTTGATCGCCTCGTCGACGTCGGAATCGGTGACGTCGGCCACGGGCTTCTCGACCTGGAAGGTCTTGAAGTCGGCGAGCGCGATCGCCGGCACCACCTCG
Source organism: Bradyrhizobium sp. AC87j1 (assembly GCF_002936975.1). NCBI lineage: Bacteria > Pseudomonadati > Pseudomonadota > Alphaproteobacteria > Hyphomicrobiales > Nitrobacteraceae > Bradyrhizobium > Bradyrhizobium sp. AC87j1. The sequence goes on along the minus strand of NZ_PTFE01000024.1, from coordinate 42,419 downwards.
ATCGCGACCGTGTAGGTCAGATCGGTCTTGCCGCTCAGCAGCTCCTCGACCTCGGCCTGCTCGCTCGGCATGGTGATCTTCGGCTCGGTCGCAAGGCGGAAGCCGCGCTCGGAGAACAGCTGCGTGTTGGTGTCGCGGATGGTCTGGTCGATAGTCTCGGCCATCACCGAGCGGCCGTAGACCTTCTTCAGGTGAGTGACCGGTACCTTGCCGGGGCGGAAGCCGTTGATGCGGACCTTGTCCTTGAGGTCGACGAGCTTGGCGCCGGCCTTGGCGTCGAGATCAGACGCGGGAACGCTGATCTTGAACTCGTGCTTCAAACCTTCCGAGAGGGTTTCTGTGACCTGCATGGCGTCCAATCTTCTTCCCGTTCGGTCCCGGCGCGCATGCGTCGGGACGCTGTCATTAATCGATCCGGCGCGAGGCAAACGCCTCAACGCCGGTGCTTCATCGAACCGGCTCCCGGCGGACAAACATCCGCGCGAAAGCAGGTCTCGTAATCCGTGCAAACGCGATAAGCGCTTGGTGCGGGCGGAGGGACTCGAACCCCCACAACTTTCGTCACTGGAACCTAAATCCAGCGCGTCTACCAGTTCCGCCACGCCCGCGTAAATTTGCATCTAGACCGGCCGCGATGCCGCGGGCGGCCGGGCTTATAACATGTGCCTGACTGTTCGCAGCAAAAAAATGGCCCGATGGAGGCAGGCTTTACGTAGGCACGATGGCTGGACTTATCCAGCGTGGCGTGGTCGGGATCGGCCCATGAAAACGCGGATCTTCGACCCGACCCGACGTGAGCTTTTGGCCGGCCTCGCCGCCGGGCTTGGCACCGGGCTTGGCGCCTCGGCGGCCGGGCTGGTCGCCAGCGGTGCCGCGCCGGCCCTGACCGCCCAGCTTTCCCTTCAGGCAAGGCCGCAAACCCTGGCTCTGAGGCCGGGTCAGCCACCCACACCAATCTGGGAGCTGGCCGCCATAAGCCACATCGGAAACGTCCGTCTCAAGCGAGGCGACCGCTGCGAGGTGGTGTTTCGCAACGACCTGCCTGTCCCACTTGCCCCAGCCTGGTACGGCCTCAATGGCCCGGCCGCGGCCGACCCGCTGCGCGGGCGCGCGCCCGCCCCGCCGGGCGCGACTGAAACCTCAATTATTTCAATACCAAGCGCGGGAACCCTGCTGGCGGACTTCCGCCTCTTCGAGGACGTCCTGACGCGGCCTGCGCGCCCGCTTCCGGTCATCGCGCAGGAGGCAAACGCTGGCGCCGTCGATCGCGACGAGGTCCTGCTGATCGAGGAGTGGCGGCTGCGGCCGGATGGCACCGCACTCCCCCCGGGACGTGCCCCAAAGGACGCGACGCCGCTCTATACGCTTAACGGACAGACTTCATTTGAACTCTCAGCTGCAGCTGGTGAACGTTTGCGGCTGCGCTTTATCAACGGCTCCCAACGCACTGTTCTGGCGATCAAATTGGAGAACCACGACGTCCGGGTGATGGCCCTGGACGGACAACCAGCCGAACCGTTCCCGGCGCGCAATGGCGCTCTGGTCCTGGCCCCGGGCGGGCGTGCCGATGCCATTGTGGATGCAGCCAGCTCGGCCCCAATTCTGCTCCATGACGGCAAGGAGGCGCACCAGATCGGCTCGCTTGCGGTCTCCGGCAGACTGGAGCGCCGCGCGCCGCTGTTGCCGCCGCAGCCGCTCCCTTCCAACGACCTGCCCGACAAGCTCGATCTCCGAGGCGCCCTGCGGTTCGATGTCGCGCTCGGCGCAGCCGATGCTGGATGGGCACGGTGTGCCGACTTCTCCAGATCCTCCGCCCCGGCCTTCCGCGCCAAGCCCGGCCGCACCGTCGTGCTCGCCCTCAAGAACACAGGCCCGGTGACGACCGTCTTCCACCTCCACGGCCACCACTTCCGCCTGCTCGACAAGCTCGACGACGGCTGGAAGCCCTACTGGCTCGACACGCTCGCGATCGAGCCCGGCCAGACCCAGCGCATCGCCTTCGCGGCGACCGCATCCGGACAATGGCTGATCGAATCCGTTGTCACGGACTGGGCCGCGCCGCGGCTGGAGCGCTGGTATGGGGTGGAGTGAGTTTTTGTAGGATGGGTAGAGCGCAGCGAAACCCATCGCCACGGTACCGGGATTTGGGATGATGGGTTTCGCTGCGCTCTACCCATCCTACCCGACGTAGCACAGCTCAGTACTCCACCCCGAGCGCATCATAGATCCGCCGGTGCACGGCCGGCAGCGTCTCGGTGAGATCCTCCGCGATCAGGCCCGGCCCGGCTTCGCGTCCCGCCTCGCCATGCATCCAGACGCCGATGCTGGCGGCCTCGAACGCCGGCACGCCTTGGGCCAGCAGCCCCGCGATGATGCCGGCGAGCACGTCGCCGGCGCCGGCGGTGGCGAGCCAGGGCGGCGCGTTGGCGGCGATGGTGGCGCGGCCATCGGGGGCGGCGATCGTGGTGTCGGGTCCCTTCAGGAGCACGACGGCGCCGGAGCGCTCGGCGGCATCGCGCACGCGCTCCAGCTTGGAGCGGCCCGGAAATTTGTTGCTGAGGTCGGAGAACAGGCGCGGAAACTCGCCCTCGTGCGGGGTCAGCACCACCGCATTGTCCTGGGAGGCCTTGATCGATTCGAACAGGCGCTCGGGGGTTGCGGCAAAGCTCGTCAGGGCATCGGCATCGAGCACCAGACGACGCTGCGCGCCGAGCACGGTGTGAACGAGATCGCAGGTGCGCTCACCGATGCCCGCGCCGGGGCCGATCATGCAGGTGTTGTAGCGCTTGTCGCCGAGCAGCTCGCCGAACTCGACGACGGTGTCGACGGGGCGAACCATGACCGCCGTGAGCGCGGCCGCGTTGATCGCGAGCGCATCGCGCGGGCTCGCCAGCGTCACAAGGCCCGCACCGGCGCGCAGCGCCCCGCGCGCGGCGAGCCGTGCAGCGCCGGTCGCCGCCGCATCGCCGGAGACCGCCAGCACATGCCCCCGCGCGTATTTGTGACCGTCGATGCGCGGCACCGGGAACGCGGCGCCCCAGACATCCGGATCGTCCTCGAACGTCTGCGGCGCGATCTCGTCGAGCACCTGCGCGTCGATGCCGATGTCGGCGACGCGCACGCGGCCGCAATGCATCCGGCCGGGCAGCAAGAGATGCGCCGGCTTCTTGCGGAAGAAGGTGACGGTTTCGGTGGCGTTCACCGCCGCGCCCATCACCGCCGCGCTGGTGCCGTTGATGCCGCTCGGTAGGTCGACCGCGAGCACGGGGGCGCCGTTGGCGTTGATCGCCTCGATCATCGCGCGCGCCTCGCCATCGACGGGGCGGCTGAGGCCTGCGCCGAACAGCGCATCGATGATCAGCGCCGGCCGTCCGATCGCCTGTGGATTGAACGGGAGCACCGGCTGCTTCCAGCCGCGCGCCGCGGAGGCCGCATCGCCCTGGAGCTGGTCGCGCTCGCACATCAGGATGACCGAGACCTCCCGCCCCTGCGCGGCGAGCTCGGCGGCTGCGACAAAACCATCACCGCCATTGTTGCCGGGGCCGGCCACGATCAGGATCGGCCCCTCCTCCACCAGCGCCTGGGCGGCCTCGGTGACCGCCTGGCCTGCGCTCAGCATCAGCTTGAAACCGGGCGTGCCGGCCGCGATGGTGAGCTGGTCGGCGCGCTGCATTTCAGCGGTGGTCAGAACTTCCATGCCACTTCCCTGGTCCAAACGCCTTTTCAACAGGCACGTTCCGTGCCGCCCCACCCTGGAGAACGTCGATCTGCACACATATTGAACCGTTTGCCTATTTCGTAGTCTTCGGTATTTTGGGCAGGTCGGCACCACTACTCAGAGATGCTCGTTAAAAGGCTGATAACGCTCCAATAATCAGGGCATTTGCAACTTGGCATAGACCCTGCTTTCGAGGAAGCCGCTTCGGTTCGTCGTGCTCACTGGCATTTATCAGAGTGTGGCCGGCCGTTGTTGCCGGACTGGTCAGGGATCCCGGCATTGCGAAGACAAGATCGTGCGTTAAGAAAAGCGCATCCTGACGAAGACGTTGCTATTTGATCGAAAGGCCGGGAGGCGCGCAGTGAAGAAAATCGAAGCCATCATCAAGCCATTCAAGCTCGACGAGGTGAAGGAAGCGCTTCAGGAAGTCGGCCTTCAGGGCATCACAGTCACCGAAGCCAAGGGCTTTGGCCGGCAGAAGGGGCACGCCGAGCTCTACCGCGGCGCAGAATACATCGTCGACTTCCTGCCCAAGGTGAAGATCGAGATCGTGATCGGCGACGATCTGGTCGAGCGCGCCATCGACGCGATCCGCCGCGCCGCGCAAACCGGTCGCATTGGCGATGGTAAGATCTTCGTCTCCAACATCGAAGAGGCGATCCGCATCCGAACCGGCGAATCCGGGCTGGACGCTATCTGAGCCGGGTGCTATCCCGAATTTTGCGACACTCCGACTAGAAAGAAGGCTGCTTCGGCGGCCTGATTTCGTTTGTGCGGTCGCGCAAAACTCGCCCGAGCGAGAATAATTTTGCTCATCTGGAAACCGACCCGCAGAGCCAAAAGGGGTATGCATGAAGACCGCCAAAGACGTCCTGAAATCGATCAAGGACAACGACGTCAAGTACGTCGACCTGCGCTTCACCGATCCGCGCGGCAAGTGGCAGCATGTGACGTTCGACGTCAGCATGATCGACGATGACATCTTCGCCGAAGGAACGATGTTCGACGGCTCCTCGATCGCCGGCTGGAAGGCGATCAACGAGTCAGACATGTGCCTGATGCCCGATCCGGTCACCGCGACGATCGACCCGTTCTTCGCCGAGACCACCATGGTCATCACCTGCGACGTGCTCGAGCCGACCACCGGTGAGCCCTACAACCGCGACCCCCGCGGCATCGCCAAGAAGGCCGAGGCCATGGTGAAGTCGATGGGCGTGGGCGACAGCGTGTTCGTCGGCCCCGAGGCCGAGTTCTTCGTGTTCGACGACGTGCGCTATTCGGCCGAGCCCTACAAGACCGGTTTCCGCCTCGACTCCTCGGAGCTGCCGACCAACTCCGACACCGAATATGAAGGCGGCAATCTCGGCCACCGCATCCGCACCAAGGGCGGCTACTTCCCCGTCCCGCCGCAGGACTCGGTGCAGGACATGCGCTCGGAGATGCTGGGCGCCATGGCCAAGATGGGCGTCAAGGTCGAGAAGCATCACCACGAGGTCGCTTCCGCCCAGCACGAGCTCGGCATGAAGTTCGACACGCTGACGCTGATGGCCGACCACATGCAGATCTACAAGTACTGCATCCACCAGGTCGCGCACATCTACGGCAAGACCGCCACCTTCATGCCGAAGCCGATCTTCGGCGACAACGGCTCGGGCATGCACGTGCACCAGTCGATCTGGAAGGACGGCAAGCCGGTGTTCGCCGGCAACAAATACGCCGACCTGTCGGAGACCTGCCTGCACTACATCGGCGGCATCATCAAGCACGCCAAGGCGATCAACGCCTTCACCAACCCGTCGACCAACTCCTACAAGCGTCTGGTCCCGGGCTATGAGGCCCCCGTGCTGCTCGCCTACTCCGCGCGCAACCGCTCGGCCTCCTGCCGCATCCCCTACACCGCTTCGCCGAAGGCCAAGCGCGTCGAGGTGCGCTTCCCCGATCCCATGGCCAACCCCTATCTCGGCTTCGCCGCGATGCTGATGGCCGGCCTCGACGGCATCAAGAACAAGATCGATCCGGGTCCGGCGATGGACAAGGACCTCTACGATCTGCCGAAGGAAGAGCTGAAGCAGATCCCGACCGTGTGCGGCTCGCTCCGCGAGGCGCTGGAAAACCTCGACAAGGACCGCGGCTTCCTCAAGGCCGGCGGCGTGTTCGACGACGACTTCATCGACGCCTATATCGAGCTGAAGATGACCGAAGTCGCCCGCTTCGAAATGACCCCGCATCCGGTCGAGTTCGAAATGTACTATTCGGGCTAAAGCGGCCCGGAAAGACACGACACGCGAAAGGCGCCCTCCGGGGCGCCTTTTTGTTTTGAGGCGTAAGATGGGTAGAGCCCTTGCGAAACCCATCATCTCGTTCCGTGGAAAACCGATGGGTTTCGCTGCGCTCTACCCATCCTGCTCGGCCCGCTACCAGGTCGCCGTAAAAGCCTTCTGCAGCTCGGCCGCCCCCGTCACGCCGCCCGCTATCAGCAATTGCGTGAGCACCCGCGCCTTCTGCGGATTGAGGTCCTCGGACACGACGAACCCGTTCTTGTCGTCGTCGACCTCGACGTTCCGCGTCACGAAGCCCGATCGAACCCGCGTCGAGCGAACCACGATGACGCCCTTCTTCGCCGCCGCTTCGAGCGCATCGAGCGCCGCCTTCGAGGTGTTGCCGTCGCCGACGCCGGCCAGCACGATGCCCTTGGCGCCGTGCGCAATGGCATCCTCGATCGGAACGGCGTCCATGTTGGCGTGCGAGTACACGATCGCGACGCGCGGCAATTGCTCGCCGGCCGGGAGCTGATAGGTCGCGCGCTTGAGACCTTGAGCCTGCGTCATGAAGCGAATGCCGCCGGCGGTGTCGACATAGCCGACCGGCCCGTCGTTGGCCGAGCCGAACGTCTCGATGCTGGTGGTGTTGGTCTTGGTGACCGAGCGCGCGCCCTGGATCTTGTCGTTCAGCACCGCCATCACGCCGCGCCCACGCGAGCGCGGGTCGGCCGCCACCTGCACCGCTTCGTAGAGATTGCCGGGGCCATCGGCGCTGACGGCCGTCGCCGGCCGCATCGAGCCGACGATCACCACCGGCTTGTCGCCCCGCACCACGTTGTCGAGAAAGAACGCGGTCTCCTCCAGCGTATCGGTGCCGTGGGTGATGACGACTGCATCCGCCTCGTTCTTGTCGAAGGCCTCCTGGATACGACGGGCCAGCGCAAACCAGACCTTGTCGTTCATGTCCTGGGATCCGATCGACGAAATCTGCTCGGCGTTCAGCTTCGCGAGCTTGTCCAGCCCCGGCACCGATTGCATCAGCTGCTCGCCCGTGATCTGGCCGGATTTGTACGCGCCGGTCGCACGCGCGTCGGCCTGGCCTGCGATGGTGCCGCCGGTCGCGAGCACGAGAATGCGCGGCAGGCCGGCAGCCATCGCGTCCTTGCCCGATTCCGCGGCCTGCGCCGCGGCGATCCCCCACGACCAAAGTGCGAAGGCGATCAGCGGAACGGCGAGGATCGATGGCCGATTTCGGCGGTGGATTGCGGGTCTGGCGGCATGCTTCGTCATCGAATTCTCCTCCCGTTCAAGTTGGGAGCGATATTCGATACGCCCAATGAGGCCGAAGATGGTCCTCTCAATGCTTATGGCTAAGGATTGTCCCGCCGCGGCATAAAATGGTCGAGCAAGCCCGTCGGCAGCGGAAAGACCACGGTCGAAGACCGTTCGCCCGCGATATCGTGCAGGGCCGCGAAGTAACGCAGCTGCATCGCCTGAGGCTCCTGCGCGAGAATCCGGCCGGCCTCGACGAGCTTTTCGGCAGCCTGCTGCTCGCCCATCGCATTGATCACCTTGGCACGCCGCAACCGCTCCGCCTCGGCCTGTTTGGCAATCGCGCGCACCATGGTTTCGTTGATATCGACGTCCTTGATCTCGATGCCGGTCACCTTGATGCCCCAGACGTCGGTCTGCTTGTCGAGGATCTCCTGGATGTCGGCGTTCAACCTGTCGCGCTCGGCCAGCATCTCGTCGAGCTCGTGCTTGCCGAGCACCGAGCGCAACGTTGTCTGCGCGAGCTGACTGGTGGCGGCCATGTAATCGCCGACCTTGATGATGGCCCGTTCGGGGTCGACGATGCGGAAGTACAGAACGGCGTTGACCTTTACGGACACGTTGTCCCGCGAAATCACGTCCTGCGGCGGCACGACCTGCACCATCACCCGGAGGTCGACCTTGACGAGTTGCTGCACGACCGGAATGAGGATGATGAGGCCCGGGCCCTTCACGCCGGTAAAACGGCCGAGCGTGAAGATGACGCCACGCTCGTATTCGCGCAGGATTCGAATAGCCTGGGATAGAAACATGATGACAAGCAGCAGAAGCGCCGCATAAGTCAGGTATTCCAGCATCATGATGTACCTCCCTCACCGGTCCTGGCCGGTGCGCGCCGTATCAGCAGCGTCAGGTCGACGACGTTCGCGACTTCGACCGTCTCTCCGGGCTTGAACGTTTCGGCCCCGCGCGCCTGCCAGCGCTCGCCATGGGCGAAGACGTGACCTTCGCTCCCACTCCAGTCGAGAACCTCGGCGGGCAAGCCTCGCATCGCCTGCGCGCCGACCCGTTCCGGAGCCCGGGCGGCACGCCGAAGCGAACCAAGCACGACCAGAGCAAAGCCGGCGAACACGGCTGCCGTGATGCCGATCACCCACCATGACAGGTGGTAACCGGGCGCCTCGACCCTGAAGAGCATCAGCGCTCCCAGCACAAAAGCGATGATCCCCCCGAGACCGATCACCACGGTCGGATTGAAGGCTTCGACGGTGAGAAGCACGATGCCGACCAGCATCAGGGCAAGGCCGGCATAGTTGATCGGCAGCAAATTGAGCGCATAGAGACCGATCAGCAGGCAGATCGCGCCGACCACGCCGGGGGCGACGGCTCCGGGAGACATGAACTCGAAGATCAGGCCGTAGATGCCGACCATCAGGAGAATGAACGCCACATTCGGATCGGTGATGACCGCCAGGAAGCGGGATATCCATCCGGGGTCGATGGCTTCGACGACCGCATCCTTCGTCGCAAGACGTTGCGTCTTGCCGCCTGCAACCTCGACCACGCGGCCATCGAGCTGCCTCAGCAATTCAGGCTGATCGCGCGCGACGAGTTCGATGGCATGGGACTGCAGCGCGCCGTTGGCAGAGAGAGTGGCGGCCTCGCGGACCGCCTTCTCCGCCCAGTCCGCATTGCGGCCACGCAGCTCCGCAAGGCTGCGGATGAAGGCAACCGCGTCATTGGTCACCTTTGCCGTCATCGCATCCTTGAACTGATCCTTGGGCTCGCTCTGCTGGTCCCCGTCCTTCTTGTCCTTGCCGCCGTTGTCCGGTGTACCGCTCGGCAGCCCCGGCAGCGGTCCGCCAATCTGCACCGGCGTTGCCGCACCGATATTGGTGCCTGGCGCCATCGCCGCGATGTGGGTCGCATAAAGGATATAGGTCCCCGCGCTCGCCGCGTGGGCGCCGGAGGGAGCGACGTAACCGACGACAGGAACGGGCGAGGCCAGCACATCCGCAATGATCTCGCGCATGCTGGAATTGAGACCGCCGGGCGTGTTGATTCTCAGAAGCACGACCTCGGCGCGCCGTTCGCTTGCCTTGGCCAAGGCCTCCTTCACGTAACTGGCCGACGCAGGGCCAATGGCCCCTTCGATCGACACAATCAGTGCAAGGCGGCTCTTCTCCTCCGCTGAGCTGGGAAGGAGGCAGCAGATCAAAGCAACGACGCCAATCGCCGCAACGAGGGCCGCCTTCATGGTCTGCACGGCAGGGCTCCCTTGCAGAGCATATGGTGTTCGCCTCTCGAACCTCAATGCAGCCGTGTGCTGGTGCAGGCCCCTGTCCTGATTGTGCGATGCAATGGAAACCGCCCCGTAGATCGGTTGAGCACGGGGCGGTGGCGGGCGGACCATGCCTTGAGCTGATCCGCCCACGCATTCCGTGCTGCTAGCGCCGCGCGATCCGCACCCCGTCCGTCCCGATCGCGCCGAACGTGCTCGCGATGATCTCAGCTGTCTGCTGCATGCCGCCGAGCGACCAGTGTGTGGGCTCCTGCTCCTCGATCCTGACCCAGACGTTGCGGCGGAAATCCGGGCTGCCCTGCCCTTCGACCTCGACCAGGAGGTCGGTGACGCGTTCGAGCAGCGTCTTCTTCTGCGCGGCATCCAGAATGCCGCGGACGGTGGAAATGGTGACGTAAGGCATGTCTCTCTCCAATCATGTCGGGTGACGACGGCGGCAGATTGGACCGGACACTCTTCGCAGGGCAGTGGCGGATAAGACAGAGATCAGGCAATTTCCGCCAGGCGCTCGCGGACCCGATCGGCTAGGATCGCGGCATCAACGCCAGGGGGGTCCCATGAAGCTCGCAATTCTGGCACTGGAAGGCTGCATGCATTCGGCGATCGCCGGCGTCGCCGACATCCTGTCGCTCGCCAATCACGTCATGCAGCAGAGCGGCGCAAAATCCGACTTCAGCTGGCAGACGCTTTCGCTCGACGGCAAGCCCGTGTGCGCCGGCGGCGGCCGGATGGTCGCGGTCGATGGCGGGATCGGGCAACGCACTCGCTTCGACGCGATCCTCGTCCCCGGCAATCTCGTCGATCATGTCACCGCCGAGCGCCTGCAGCCGCAATATGACCGCGCCGGCGCCTGGCTCCGGCAGCAGCACGCGAACGGCCGCCTGATCGGCGCGTTCTGCAGCGGCGTGTTCCTGCTGGCCGGCGCCGGTCTGCTCGACAACCGCCGCGCCACCATCACCTGGTGGCTGCAGGGCGAGCTGCGGCAGCGTCATCCCTGCATCGACCTCGCCCCGGATGCCGTCGTCACCGTCGCGGATCGCATCGTCTGCGCAGCCGGCCCGATGTCATGGGTCGACCTCCTGCTCAGGCTGATCGAGATGGTCGAGGGCAAGGAGACCGCAAGATTATGCGCGGACTACGCCGTCATCGACACCGCGCAGCGCACCCAGTCGATCTTCATGCCGGTCGGCTATCTGCTCTCGCAGGACCCGCTGCTGACCAGGGCCGACCTCCTGGTTCGCCGCACCGGCAAGAGCGCGATGACGGTCAAGCGCCTTGCCGGCGCACTCGGTCTCAGCGAGCGCACGCTGAACCGGAAATTTCGGGAGCTCACGCACGAGCCGCCGCAGGCCTTCATCATGCGCCGCCGCGTCGAGCACGCGCGCACGCTGCTGGAGACGACGACGCAGCCGATCAAGGCGATCGCGCGCACGACCGGCTATGAGGACGAGAGCAGCTTTCGCAAGGCGTTCCGCAAGCTCACCTTGATGTCACCGCAGGCCTATCGCGCGCGACGGATGGAGCGGACGATGTGAGGCGCCGTCGAGTCATCCGCTTTCGTTCCACATCCGACTCTACTTTGTTCTCAAAGAACAAATCAGAGCCGCAAAAATCAGGGCGGACCAATTCCTACTGATTGGTTTACATAGGGCGGATCAGCCGAGGGCGTAATCCGCCGACTGCTGGTGACGCTCACGCGCTCTCCAAAGTCGCCATCCGTGCTGCCGTCTCTTCCCCAGTCCTCCGGAAATAATCCGGACTGTACGTCTCGGGGCTTTGAAGCTGCCCGATCAAGACAAGATGGCGGATTACGCCTTCGGCTAATCCGCCCTACACACCAGCGCGCCTCGTCACTTGTCCGGAAAATTCACCCCGATTGCGGTCACCACCGGCGCCCATTTCACCAGCGCCGCATGATCGGACGCTGCTTTCACGCCATCGCCGGACAGCGACCTCGGCGCCCCGGTCTTGCCGCCGAAGCGGATCGACACGGTGCAGCCGCCTTGCAGCGGCCGGCTCAGCGCCCCGCCCTTCCAGTCGATGACGAAGCCGCCATAGTCCCATTCGAAGCCGCTGACGAGGAACGGCTTGCCGTTCGCCTTCTGCACGTCGGCAAGGCTCGATCCGATCGTGACGCCGGCAACGGTCCAACGGCTGGTCTTGGCGTCGCGCAAGGTCAGGCCGGAGGCGCGCCCGGCCTTGTCGTCGGTGAAGGCGACCTCGATGCGGCGGTCACTCGCCTTCGGGAACAGCACGACGCCTTTGTATCGTTCGCCCTCGGCGCCGGGCAGCTCCTGCACCACGGCGTCCTTGCCGTAGCGCTGCTTCAGGCTCCGCTCGGTATCGTCAGGGGCAACCGGCGAAGCGCAGGTGATCGGCCCCTCCTGCGGCACGCTCTGGGCGAATGCGGAGGATGCGAGCAGGAAAAGGACCGTGACGGTGGCGCTGCGCTTCATCGCGAGGCCATTCCGTCGCGGGAGAGATTCTGCCATTGAGCTGCCCTTAGCGAACAACGCCAGCCGCGTCGTCCGCGCTCGGGATCAGCCAATCGAGCCCGATCAGGCACACTTCGAGGATAACGAACGCGACAATGCCACCGACCCAGCCGAAGAAGACGATGGAAAAGGTCCCGAGCAAGATTGCGCAAAACAGGTCGGCAAGCACCTTGCAGACGCGGAAGTTTCGGTCTTGTCCAGATGGGAAATACGGCATCGGGCTCCCCTTTCGCTGCTCTGGGCCTGGACTTAGCCACAGCGCGAGGCGACCGTCTACTCCGCCAGCCTGCTGATCGGTTGCGACGTCGCAATCAAGGTCCGCGGCTCCCTGCGCAAGGGCAGCGTTGGCAGGTCACCGGCAGCCCTCCAATATTTGGATCAATCCCCGGGCAGAGATGTTTCCTCAATTCTTGGGCTGGCCGAAATCGAGTGGCGGCGGCAGCTCGATGTCGGGAATCTCGATCTTGATCTTGTCCAGATCCACCTTGATGGGAGCGTCCAGCAGCCCGGTGACCGTGATCGGGAATGCGATGACGACCGCAACCATGATCGCCTGCAGGCCGATCCAAGGCATCGCGCCCCAATAGATGTCCGAGCTCTTGACCTCCTTCGGCGCCACGCCTCGCAGGTAGAACAAGGCAAAGCCGAAGGGCGGATGCAGGAAGGAAGTCTGCATGTTGACGCAGAGCATGACACCGAACCAGATCAAGGCAGCGTCCGCCCCGACGATGGGGGTGAGCAGCTTCTGCGCGATCGGCGCGATCATCGGGATGATGATGAAGGCGATCTCGAAGAAGTCGAGGAAGAAGGCGATGAAGAAGATGAACAGGTTCATGAAGATCAGGAATCCCCAGACCCCGCCCGGCAGCGATGTCAGCATGTGTTCCAGCCAGACACCACCGTTGCAACCGAGAAAGACGATCGAGAAGCAGGTCGATCCGATCAGGATGAACGTCACCATGCAGGTGATGCGCATCGTGGTCTCGTAGCCCTGCTTGACCAGCATGCGCAGGTCCGGAATCCTGATCGCCTCGATGCAAACCCAGGCGACGGCGAGATAGGCAATCGCGAAGGCGATCTTGAACGGCAGATTCGGCGTGAGGTAGATGCCGATGATCGTGCCGACGCCCGCCGCCGCAACGCCGACCAGCAGCACCTTGTGACCAGCCGAGCTGAAATCCTTGTGATGGATGACGGCAAGGACGATCGCGCCGACGGCGCCCATCGCGCCTGCTTCGGTCGGGGTGGCAAGGCCAAGCATCATCGTGCCGAGCACCACGAAGATCAGAACGGCGGACGGGATGATGCCCAAAAGGCATTTGCGCCAGAGCGCCCAGCCCGTGAGCGTCCTTGCTTCCTTGGGCACTGCCGGAACGTGGCCCGGCTTGATCACGCTCAGCGCAAACGTGTAGCCGGCGAAGAGTGCGATCTGGAGGATCGATGGGCCCCAGGCGCCCAGATACATATCGCCGACCGACTTCCCGAGCTGGTCCGCGAGCACGATCAGAACCAGCGAGGGAGGCACCAGCTGGGTAATGGTGCCGGAGGCTGCGAGCACGCCGGTGATGTAGCGCATGTTGTAGCCGTAGCGGATCATCACCGGCATCGAGATCAGCGCCATCGCAATGACCTGCGCCGCCACGGTGCCCGTGATCGCACCGAGGATGAAGCCGACGATGATCACGGAATAGCCGAGACCGCCGCGAATGGGGCCGAACAACTGCCCCATCGAATCCAGCATATCCTCGGCGAGCCCGCATCGTTCGAGGATCGCGCCCATGAACGTGAAGAACGGAATTGCCAGCAGCAGCTCGTTGGCGAGAACGCTGCCGTAGATGCGCTCCGGAATGGCCTGGAGAAAGCTGAATCCGAAGAATCCTTCGTGGATCGCGAGAAATCCGAACGAAAGCCCGAGAGCGGCCAGCGTGAAGGCGACCGGAAATCCGATCAGCATGGCCAGGACCAGCCCGCCGAACATCAGCGGCGGCATCATTTCAATCGTGATCATTGGGTCGGCCGCTCGTATTTCGCATCGATCGTGACTTCACCACGCAAGGCCGCAATGCGTTTGATGGCCTCCGAGACGCCTTGCAAAGCCAGCATGAAGAATCCCGCCGGCAGGACGAATTTGATCGGCCACCGCAGGAGGCCGCCGGCATTGTTGGACATCTCGCCGATGATGAACGAGTTGTAGAACATCGCCCATGAGAGGTAGCTGAGCAGCAGGCACGCCGGGACGAGGAAGACCAATGTCCCGATCAGGTCGAGCCATACCTGGCCGCGTTCGGACAGCATGAGGTAGAGGATTTCGACGCGCACATGCTCGTTGCGCTTGAAAGTATAGGACGAGCCGAACATCACGACGACGGCGAACATATACCACTGCGTCTCGAGCCAGCTGTTGGAGCTGTAGCTGAAGGCATACCGGATCATCGCATTTGCAGCGCTGACCACGCAGGCCGCGAGCACCAGAATATTGCAGACGTTACCGACCTTTTCGTTCAGCCAGTCGATAGCCGTACTCACCGCCAACAATGGGCGCATCGATGCCTTTTCCCCGCTCGCTGAGTGCTTCCCCCCGAACGAGCAGGACCATGGCGCTGTATCAGCGACCGTCCACGTCTGCGCGGGAGCTAGTTCACCCTCCTGATGCTTCCGCTCGTTCTTGTTGTCGGTTTTCGCCGAGACGTGTTCGGGTCTCGGCCGCGCGTGAAGCACGGCACCTTTACCGTCAGCAATTTCGTGGTCAACAGGAAAATGGACAGTTTGCCGCAGTGACCTCAAAAATGGGTCACTGTGCCTAATTTGGTCGATGCACGGGGCAGCCGGCAATCCGGCTCTCGGACGCGCCTAACCCTCGACGTCGTACTGCTTGCAGAGGTGATCGCCGATCTGGACAAGCATGGCGACGCATTCAGGGTAGCCGGGCCGATCCGAGGTGGCCCGGTCTGCGCTGGCTCGAAACTCCCAGGAATTGCCATCGCGGAGGATCGAAATTGTCATTCCATCGGGACAGTCGGCGTGAACCCTCAACTCGGCCTTGGCCATGGCGATCAGTTCGCTTTCAGTCTTCACAGGTCTGCTCATGAAGGTCATCCTCCGTCCTGGGACAAAACTTAAGGTGTATCTGCCAAATCCACCAAACAAGTCTTCCCGATAAAGCGGCTCCCGGCATTGGGATAACGCAATAAGTCCCTGCCAGGGTCACTCCCGAGAGGCGTCGGGCAAAACACCCGGTCAAGCCCTTCCGACAAAAATATTCCACTTTCCCGAATTTCGGATTTGTGGCATAGACGCGTCATCCCGGCCCTACCAAAGGGGCGCTTCGCGATCGTCACGAGATGCGGGCCGGGTGGCGGTGGACGCGGTAGCGCCGGCGCGGCTCAGCATGATGACAGGGCGGGCAACCGTGAGTCCTCAGGCGACGCGATACGACACGGCGCGGTCACAGCGGTTTCGTCGATGCCCGAGGGCGAGCACACGCAAGCCTCCGGGTATTCGGGCGGGATCGTCCGCGGACGGAGAAGTCGTGTGGTCCTGACGCCCGGGGTCTGTGCGTCAAGGCTTGCGGTGATGCGGCGGCCCGACCGGGCACGCGCATCGATCATCCGCGAGGCGACGGGGGCAATAGTGCAACGCTCCCCGGGGAGAGCACGAAGGACACCGTTAAAACCAGCCGCGCAGGGAAGGCCGGGCGACCGGCATCACCTGTGGTCCATCCCGTGTGCATCTTCGTCGCGCACGGACTTGCGGGTGCCGCCGGCGCCCGGCCTTCCCTGCGCCCTTTGGTCTTCATGGGGCGCGAACGACAGCAAACCTCGGGCGAAACGCGCCGCGAGAATGGGAAGACGTGTCTGCTGATGGGAAGAGCCGTTAGGATGGGTAGAGCTCTTGCGAAACCCATCATGCTTCAGCGTGGAAGTGCTGATGGGTTTCGCTTCGCTCTACCCATCCTACGAGACTACGGCCTACGCCGCCGCCTTCTGCCTCGTCACCATGGCCTCGCCAAAAGCCTCGAACAGCTTGCGGTTGACCGGATTGCGCTGGGGATCGTATTCGGCGTGCCATTGCACGCCGAGCGCGAAGGTCGAGGCTTCCGCGATCCGGATCGCCTCGATGGTGCCGTCCTCGGCGACGCCCTCGACCAGCACGCGCTTGCCGGGATCGAGGATGCCCTGGCCGTGCAGTGAATTGACCCTGATCTTCTCGCAGCCGAGCAGTGTTGCGAACGCTCCGCCCGGCGTCAACTCGACGTCGTGACGGTCGGCGAACACCACGGTCGGATCGGGGTGAATCTCGCCGTTCTCGAGCCGGGGCATGCGATGGTTCATGCGGCCGGGAATTTCGCGGATCTCGGGATGCAGCGAGCCGCCGAAGGCGACGTTCATCTCCTGGAGGCCGCGGCAGATGCCGAACAGCGGCACACCGCGGGCGACGCAGGCGACCGAAAGCGCCAGCGCCACCTCGTCGCGATGGATATCGTACGGCTCGTGGCGCTCACACGGATCGACATTGAAGCGGGTCGGATGGACGTTGGCGCGGGCGCCGGTGAGCACGATCCCGTCGACCACGTCGAGCAGCGCGCCGATATCGGTGATATCGGGCGCACCTGCGAACATCATCGGCAGGCCGCCGGAAACCTCGGCCACGGCGCGCAAATTGCGCTCGCCGACCATCTGGACCTGAAATCGATTTTCGACGCGATGGGCATTCCCGATCACGCCGACGACCGGCTTTCTCATCTGTCGTTCCGCGCCTCTCCGATAATAGGATTCTCCAAACATGCCCTTGGGCTGGAACAAATTCAACAGAAGGGATCGCGGGACGGCAATGCTATTTTCGCGCAAATGCCTCCCGGGCCTCGCCCCCGGCGGGCAGCCCGGCGGCCTGCAGTGCAGTTGCGGCCGGATCGCCCGGGGCGGCCAGCCAGGGCAGTTTCGCGTCGATGCCGCGCGTCACGGGCTTTCCGAGCGCCCCACCGAAATCAACCGGCCAGAACCCGTTGGGCACGACTTCGACCGTGATGCCCCGGATCGCATAGCCCTCGCCCAGAACCGCCTCCGCATGGTCGCCGGCGACAAGGCGCGCCGTCTTGGGATCCTTGGGATCGCCAAAGCTCACGAGCACCGGCACGAGATCTGCCTGCACCGGGACAACGCCGGTCTGCCGGTGGATATCGTTGAACGAGACGCGGTTGCCGCGCGCGGCGCCATAGGCACGGAGCGCGACATAGTTGATGTCGTCAAAGTCCAGCTTGGCGTCCTGCCGGTGCGCCAGCAATGCCACCAGATTCTTGCTCTGACCGAGATCGACGAACACTGCCTCCCCGCGCATCGTGGTGCGGCCGCCACGGTTATAGTTGCGGTCGGGCACGACGGCCAGAACGCCGGATCCGGCCTTGATCCCGTCAGGCGTCGTGACCTCGACTGTGAGACGATATTTGTGCCCGGGCCGGTTGATCCGGATCTGGTCACCGACCACGAGCACGGCCAGAAGCCCGAGCAGACCGGCCCATTTGCTGATGAAGCTCAAACCGCCCCCATTGTTCTTTCCTCATCGCTCTGCACCGTTGGCGCGCCGACGTCAAACCAGCGCGTTGACGCGGTCTTGATCCCAAGCGCGTTTGTCGAGAGAGTGCAGCGCGCATTGCGCTGAAAAGGACCCGATGTGACCATGTCGTCCAAAGATGAACGCTCCCGGACCCGCGGCGACCTCGCTTGGGCGATCTCGGTCGGGGGCATCGGCGTCGTGCTGTTCACCGCGCTGCTCGCCTTCACCTGGTATTTCGCCGCCACCCTGCTGCTGATCTTCACCGGCATGCTGCTCGGTCTCGGCCTCAACGCGCTGACGGGCGCGCTCGGTCGCCGCGTGCCCCTGCCGCATCCGGTGCGGCTCGCGATCGTCTGCACCGCGCTCGCCCTGATGCTGGCCGGCATCGCCTATCTCGGCGGCGCCACCATTGCCGAACAGGCTTCGCTGCTGAGCAAGACCATCAAGTCGCAGATCGGGAACGTGAAGTCCTTCCTGGACAACCACGGCATCGACACCAGCTTCTTCGATTTCGGCAACGGCGCGACCGACGCCTCGGCCACTGCGCCGTCGGAGACGGCGCCCGCACCAGCAGCGCCCTCGCGCGGTCCCCTGCCCGGCGCCGGCGCGCTGGCCTCCAGCGGCGGCGCGATCGTGAGCCAGACTTTCAAGCTGCTGCTCGGCACCATCCACGGTGTCGGCAACATCTTCATCGTGCTGTTCCTGGGCTTCGCCTTCGCCGCCCAGCCGGCCGTCTATCACGACGGCCTGCTGTTCCTGGCGCCGGCCAGGCACCGCACCCGCGTCGCCCTCATCATCGATCGCATCAGTGAGACTCTGGAGCGCTGGCTGATCGCGCAGATCATCGTCATGCTCGCGGTCGGCGTGGTGACCTGGATCGGGCTTGCTGTCATCGGCATCCCCAGCTCGTTCATCCTGGGAATTCAGGCCGGCCTGCTCGCCTTCATCCCGACCATCGGGGCCATCATCGCCGGCGTCGTTGTGGTGCTGGCGAGCCTCGCCTCGGGCTGGATCCCGGGGCTATCGGCCTTTCTGCTCTTCATGGGCGTACACGCCATGGAGAGCTACGTGCTGACGCCGATCCTGCAGCGGCAGGCGCTGGACATTCCGCCGGCCACGCTGTTCGCGTTCCAGATCGTGCTCGGCGTCGTGTTCGGCATCTGGGGCCTGGCGCTGGCGCTCCCGCTGGTCGCCATCGCCAAGGTCATGATCGACCATTTCAAGACCTATGAGGCGCCGCCTTTGGCAGAAGCGGCCTAGAGCATGATCCGGAAAAGTGTGCAGCGGTTTTCCGATAAGATCATGCTCCAGAAATAAGCCCTCAGGTCGTGAGCACGGTCTCGGTGTGCTCCACCTCGGGCGGCGAGGCAAAATACTGGCCAACGAGGCCGCGCCATTCGGTGAAGTTCTCCGAGCCGCGGAAATCGACGGTGTGATTTTCCAGCGTCGCCCATTTCACCATCAGCCGGTAGCGCTGCGGCTTCTCGATCGATTTGTGCAGCTCGAAGCCGTGAAAGCCCTTGGAGCGGCCGAAGGCGACCTTGGCCTTGGCGACGGCGGCCTCAAAGTCCTTCTCGCTGCCCGGCTTGACGTCGATTTGCGCGATCTCGGTGATCATCGGTTTCCACCTGTTTTTTGTTCGATGGGCGTGTCTAGCGCAGCCGGCGAAAAAGAAAAAGGCGCCGAAACGGCGCCCTGGTCGGCCCAAAAATGCAGATCTCTCAGACCAGCAGCAGAACCGTGCCTGCCACGATGAGGGCGCAGCCGATGAACAAAGCGAGCGGCCAGTAGCTGCGGCGGCCTTGCGTGTAACGCCCCTGCGCGCGGCGCTCGGTGATCAGCGCGCTCTCGTATTCATCCGCAGTGGAGAACAGACAGGCGAAGCCGCTGCGTGCCGAGGCCGCAGCAGCTTCGAGCGACATCAGGGCAGCTTGCGGGTTCTGTCGACGGATCGATTCCATGGCCGCAATGGTAGGGATCGAATGGTAAACAGGGGATTACCGCGATGCCGCCTTGCGTCTCAGGCGGTGGCCGGCCGCGGCTGCGGCGCACTGATCCGCGCGGCGCTCTGTCGGCGCCAGTTCTCCAGCGACAGCGGCAGCTCCTCCGCCGCCTCGACGCGGTTACGGCCGCCGCGCTTGGCCTGGTAGAGCGCGGTGTCGGCGGATGCCAGCAGCACCTCGAGCTCGGTGCCGGCAGGTCCGCCGGCGACGCCGATGCTGACGGTGGTGTCGACCGGGCCTTCGTCGACCACGACGCCGGAGGTCTCGAACGCCTCGCGCACGCGCTCGGCGACCAGCACGCCCTCCTCCAGCGAACACGGCAGCAGTGCTGCGAATTCCTCGCCGCCGATGCGGCCCGACATGTCGGTGATGCGCAAATTGCTGACGACGACGGTCGAGAACAGTTTCAGCATCTCGTCGCCGGCGGGGTGGCCGAAGCGGTCGTTGATCGACTTGAAGTGGTCGATGTCGAAGATCATCACGGTCACGGGACGTCCGGCCTTGGCCTCGCGCTCGATCACGCGGCCGCAGGCTTCCGAGAAGCCGCGCCGGTTGAGCATGCCGGTCAAGGGGTCGGTCGACGCGGCGGTGCGGTGCGCGGTCACGGTGCGCTCGGACACCAGCATGAAGATCACGAACACGGTGCCGACGGCATAGAGGATCAGTTCGACCGCGAAGACCTTGACCCAGATGCTCTGGGAGAAGCCGGCGTCGTGCGGACGCAGGAAGCTGCCGATCAGGACCGGCAGCATCAACACGCAGCCATGCATCACCGGCATCACGAAGGCCGGCCAGCGCCGCTGCAGGCTCTTGCGCCGTTCGGTCCAGAGCTCGCTCGCGGTCAATGCCGCATAAACCGAGACGATGCCGGCGCCGATGATCATCCGCAACATGGATGCCTCGGGGGCGAGCAGCGTGACGGCGGCGACCCAGGCCAGCGCGCCGACGAGGAGACCCGGCCAGTTCGGCTTGCGGCCGTGGAAGACGCGCGCCGCATTCCACACCATGCCGCAGGCGACGAAGCCGACCGCGTTCAGCGCAAGGTAAAGATGCGGGCCCAGCCTGTCGCCGGCCGCGGTCCACAGCGCGACGGAGGCGGCACCGAGCAGATAGGCGGTGCCCCACCATTTCAGTGCAGGGCTGTTCTCCTGCCTGCCGAAAAACACCATCATGGCGCCGAGCAATGCGGCAACCATCGTGGCGACCAAATAGAGCGTGATGCTATCGAGCGACATCATGTCGGCCCCCTTTAAGACATAGCAGTTACGCGACCGGCCCCAGCCGATTTGCGCGCCCTTCCGAATGCGATGCTAGGTCGCGCGAGTTCCATTCAGGTTTTCGCGGGAGGCCAAGTTTTCGGGAAACACGCCATCAATTTGCATACAAACGAACAACAAAAAGGGCGCTGAAATCAGCGCCCTTTTGCATCTCATTGAAGCCGCTTTCGCGGCGAATGTGACCGAAGCGATTAACGCTTCGAGAACTGGAAGGACCGGCGGGCCTTGGCCTTGCCGTACTTCTTGCGCTCGACCACGCGGGAGTCGCGGGTCAGGAAGCCGCCCTTCTTGAGCACGGAGCGCAGCTCCGGCTCGAAATAGGTCAGCGCCTTGGAGATGCCGTGACGGACCGCGCCGGCCTGGCCGGACAGGCCGCCGCCGGCAACCGTGCAGATCACGTCGTACTGGCCGGAACGCGCGGCCACCGAGAACGGCTGCTCGATCATCATGCGCAGCACGGGACGGGCGAAATAGACCTCGACCTCGCGCGAGTTGACCGTGACCTTGCCGGCACCCGGCTTGATCCAGACGCGGGCGACCGCGTCCTTGCGCTTGCCGGTGGCATAGGCGCGGTTGAACTTGTCGACCTTCTTCTCGTGCTTGGGCGCATCGGGCGCCGCCGCCGTCTTGAGCTGCGAGAGCTGGTCGAGCGACTGGATGGATTCGGCCATGTTATGCGGCCCTCGTGTTCTTGCGGTTCAACTTGGCGATATCGATCTTCTCGGGCGTCTGGGCCTCGTGCGGATGATCGGCGCCGCCATAGACGCGGAGATTGCCCATCTGGACACGACCGAGCGGACCACGCGGGATCATGCGCTCGACGGCCTTCTCGAGCACGCGCTCGGGATGCTTGCCCTCGAGGATCTGGCGCGCGGTGCGCTCCTTGATGTGGCCGACATAGCCGGTGTGCTTGTAGTAGGTCTTCTGCTCGCGCTTGCGCCCCGTGAGGACCGCATGCTGCGCATTGATGATGATGACGTTGTCGCCGCAATCAACGTGCGGGGTGTAGGTCGGGAGGTGCTTGCCGCGCAGGCGCATGGCGACGATGGTGGCGAGGCGGCCGACGACCAGACCCTTGGCGTCGATCAGCACCCACTTCTTCGTCACCTCAGCCGGCTTTGCCGAAAAGGTTTTCATGTCAGAGTTTCCGTGGACGGGGAGCATCGGCGCGAACACCGCACCGGACTGCGCGGTTTTCTAGAGAAGAGACGCGCACCGGTCAATGCCCAGCAATTGAAATTAGCACCGTAATATCAATGGCTTAAAAATATGGTGCTATATTACCTGCGAAAAGCTCAAACATTTGGAATGGAATAGGTCGAGGTGACATGGGCGATCGGATCGGGCGAGCTGCCGGACAGCAGTTTCACCTCCCCGACCGCAAGCCGCTTGCCGAGCTTGAGCAGCCGCGCCTCCGCCAGCACGTCCTGCCCCGGCTGGCCCTTGCGCAGGAAGTTGATGTTGAGATTGGTGGTGACGGCGAGCCCGACCGGCCCGATCGCGGACAGAAGCACCACGTACATCGCGAAATCGGCGAGCGCCATCAGCGTCGGGCCGGACACGGTTCCGCCCGGTCGCAGCATCCTTTCGCTGTAGCGCTGGCGCAAAAGGCAGGTCTGGCCGTCCGCGCTTTCGATCGTGATGTCGTCGCCGCTGAAGGCCTGGGGAAACTCGTGACGGAGGAACTGCTCGACCTCTGCCACGCTCATTTTCGCTAACGCCATGCTGTTCCCCACCCTCGCTTCACTTGCCCTGTTACATTAAGTTATCTGCGTCATTCAAATGCAATAATCCAACGGAAACGCTTCGATGTCCGCCCAGGCCGCCCGCGCCCCCTCCCCGCAACCGCCGATCCTGCTGCGCGAGACCGTAGGCCCGATCGCCGTGCTGACGCTGAACCGCCCCGCCGCGCGCAACAGCCTGTCGGCGGCGATGATCGCCAGCCTGCATGCGGAGCTCAACGAGATCCGCGATGACAAGGCCGTCCGCGGCGTCGTGATCGCCGCCAGCGGTCCCGCCTTCTCCGCCGGCCACGACATGAAGGAGCTGACCGCGCGCCGCACTGACGCCGACCGTGGCCGCGCCTTCTTTGCCGAGATGATGACCGCCTGCAGCGCGATGATGCAGGCGATCGTGCATCTGCCAAAGCCTGTGGTCGCATCCGTCCAGGGTATCGCGACCGCGGCCGGCTGCCAGCTCGTGGCCAGCTGCGATCTCGCCATCGCCTCGGAGGACGCGAAATTTGCTACGCCTGGCGTCGACATCGGCTTGTTCTGCTCGACGCCGATGGTGGCGCTGTCGCGCAACGTGCCGCGCAAGCAGGCGATGGAGATGCTGCTGACAGGCGAGCCTGTCACGGCCGCGCGCGCCCGCGAGATCGGCCTCATCAACCGCGTGGTGCCCGCCGGCACCGAACGCGACGCCGCGATCGCGCTGGCGGAGCAGGTCGCGCTGAAATCGGCCTACACCGTCAAGCTCGGCAAGGAGGCGTTCTATCGCCAGGCCGAGATGAGCCTTGCGGATGCCTATCGCTATGCCGCAGAGGTGATGACCGAGAACATGATGGCGCGCGACGCCGAGGAAGGCATCGGCGCCTTCATCGAGAAGCGCACGCCGACATGGCGGGATGAATAGTCAACTCCTCATCCTGAGGAGCCGCGGAACGCGGCGTCTCGAAGGATAGAGGCCCGCTTGCGGCTTCATGGTTCGAGACGCGCGTGCCGCGCTCCTCACCATGAGGGTCAGAGAAAGAAAAAGATGAACCACGACGCCTATCCCGACAATTACATCCGCGGCATCCTCAACAGCGTGAAGTCGATCGCGATGGTCGGCGCCTCGCCGGTCAATGTGCGGCCGAGCTATTTCGCGTTCAAATATCTGGCGCAGCGCGGCTATGACATGATCCCGGTCAATCCCGGCCATGTCGGCAAGGAGCTGCTCGGAAAGCCCTTCATCGCCTCGCTGTCCGACATCGGCCGTCCCATCGACATGATCGACATTTTTCGCAATTCCAGCCACATCATGCCTGTCGTCGAGGAAGCGCTCACGCTCGACCCGCTGCCGAAGGTGATCTGGATGCAGCTTGGCGCACGTGACGATTTGGCGGCAGCGAAAGCCGAGTCGGTCGGTATCAAGGTGGTGATGAACCGCTGCCCCAAGATCGAATATGGCCGCTTGTCGTCCGAGATCTCCTGGATGGGCGTGAATTCACGCACGCTGAGCTCGAAGCGCGCGCCGGCACCGACGCAAGGCATGCGTCTATCCCTCAATCGGATGAGCGTCGGCGGCGGCGACACCGCGGCATCCGATCGTGCCGCCAAAAACAAGACCGAGCAAAGCTGACGCAATTGCGAGGGATTCATTTTGCCAACGCGACAATGCGTAGCAAGATCATTCCCAAATGGTCTTGATGTGACGCGGCGCCTTGACGGCGAGCGCGGCGCCCATCAGCATGCCGCGCGATTTCAGACCAAGAGAACAGGACGCCCTCAATGAGCGATCGCCTTCCGGGATTTTCAACCCTCGCCGTGCATGCCGGTGCACAGCCCGACCCCACCACCGGTGCGCGCGCGACTCCGATTTATCAAACGACCTCGTTCGTGTTCAACGATGCCGACCACGCCGCCTCGCTGTTCGGTCTGCAGGCGTTCGGCAACATCTATACCCGCATCGGCAATCCCACCAACGCGGTGCTGGAAGAGCGCGTCGCCGCGCTTGAAGGCGGCACGGCCGCGCTGGCGGTGGCCTCGGGCCATGCCGCGCAGGTCGTGGTGTTGCAGCAATTGATGCAGCCCGGCGACGAGTTCATCGCCGCGCGAAAACTCTATGGCGGCTCGATCAACCAGTTCACGCACGCCTTCAAGAGCTTTGGCTGGAACGTGGTGTGGGCCGATCCCGACGACGTCGCGAGCTTCGAGCGCGCGGTGACGCCGCGCACCAAGGCGATCTTCATCGAGTCCATCGCCAATCCGGCCGGCAGCATCACCGACATCGAGGCAATCTCGACGGTGGCGCGGAAGGCCGGCGTGCCGCTGATCGTCGACAACACGCTGGCCTCGCCCTACCTGATCCGTCCGATCGACCACGGCGCCGACATCGTCGTGCACTCGCTGACGAAGTTTCTGGGCGGTCACGGCAATTCGCTCGGCGGCATCATCGTCGATGCCGGCACCTTCGACTGGTCGACCGGCGGCAAATATCCGATGCTGTCGGAGCCGCGGCCGGAATATCACGGCATCCGCCTGCAGGAGACCTTTGGCAATTTCGCCTTCGCGATCGCCTGCCGCGTGCTGGGCTTGCGCGACCTCGGCCCGGCGCTGTCGCCGTTCAACGCCTTCATGATCCTGACTGGCATCGAGACCTTGCCGCTGCGCATGCAGAAGCAGTGCGACAATGCCAAGGCGATCGCCGAATTCCTCGCCGGCCATCCGGCGGTGGCCTCGGTGAGCTATGCCGGCCTTGCGAGCGACAAGTACAACCAGCTCGCGCGCAAATACGCGCCGAAGGGCGCGGGCGCCGTGTTCACCTTCAGCCTGAAGGGCGGCTATGACGCCGGCGTCAGCCTGGTGTCGAAACTGCAGCTGTTCTCGCACCTGGCCAATGTCGGCGACACCCGCTCGCTGGTGATCCATCCGGCCTCCACCACGCACAGCCAGCTCGACGACGCCGCCAAGGTGAAGTCCGGCGCCGGCCCCGACGTGGTCCGGCTCTCGATCGGCATCGAGGACAAGGAAGACCTGATCGCCGATTTGGAGCAGGCGCTGGGGGCGTAGTCATCGCTGTCATTCCGGGATGATTCGAAGGACCAGACCTCAGGTGCGCAATTGCGCACCGGGGAATCTCGAGATTCCGGGTGCGCAATCGCGCACCTGAGTTCGCGCTCACGCGCGCCCCGGAATGACGCCGCTTTGGCCGCCGTCAGTTAACAGTCATTAACCATATCTGCCGCATAGATGGCCTTTGGATCGCCCTTTTGATTCGGAGCCGACGATGCTGCGCTGGATGGTGCCTGCCCTTGCGGCGATGCTGACGGTCTCAGCCGCCGTTGCCGCTGACTTGCCGGCCACGCCGAAGCGGCGCGCCGCCGCTCCGCCACAGGAGCCGCCGCAGGTCTATGTCGATACCGATCCGGATGCGCTGATCTCGCCGGCCTATGGCATCGGCAGCTACGTCCGCAACCTGCCGGGCACGCCGCTGCTGCCCGGCTCCAGCACCTTGCCGGGCTATTATGGCCGGCCCTGGAGCTACGATTATCAGGGCCCGTATTACGGCGGGAAGCAGGTCGATTATTTCTGGCGGCTGCCTTACGCGTGCGGCATCTACGGCTATTGCTGATCAGCCGGGCTGGCTAATCGGAACCGCACGCGACTGCGCCTCTGCAGATCGCCGCGAAGCGAGCCGTTCCACTTGCATCACCGCGAGCGTCAACACGACGATTGCAACCGCCTGGTGCGACAGCGCGAGGTCGATCGGCACCTGGTTGAGCAGCGTGAGAATGCCGAGCACCGCCTGCAGGCTCACCGCCGCGAACAGCCAGAGCGCGCCGCTTGCGGCCGCACCTGCGCGCGAACGCACCGCGTCGATCGCATGCAGCGCGGCCAGCGCGAACAGCGCATAGGCGGTCATGCGGTGCTCGAACTGCACCGTGAGCACGTTGTCAAACATGTTGCGCCACCACGGCGTCTCGAACCACAGCCGCTCGGCCGAGGGAATGAACGCGCCGTCGATCTGCGGCCAGGTGTTGTAGGCGCGCCCGGCGCGCAGGCCCGCAACCAGCGCACCGAAATAGATCTGCACGAACGTCACGACGAGCAGCAGCGCACTCGTGAAGCGCAACCGCGCCGGTGCTGCGATCTGCGGCCGCTCCTTGAGCCGCCGCACCGTCCAGACGATGCCAGCGAAGATCAGGAGCGCGAGCACAAGATGCGTCGCCAACCGATATTGCGACACCTCGACCCGCTCGGTGAGACCCGAGGCGACCATCCACCAGCCGACCGCGCCCTGGAGACCGCCAAGCGCGAACAGCAACCACAGCCTGCGCTTCAATTCGCCGGACAGGCCACCGCGCCACAGGAAGAACAGGAACGGCAGCAGATAGGCGAGGCCGATGAAACGGCCGAGCAGCCGGTGGCTCCATTCCCACCAGAAAATCTGCTTGAACTCGGACAGGCTCATGCCCGCGTTGAGCTCGCGATATTGCGGGATCCTCTTGTAGGCCTCGAACGCCTCGGTCCACTGTGCCTCCGACAGTGGCGGCACGCTGCCCGTGACCGGCTTCCATTCGACGATCGAAAGGCCGGATTCCGTCAGCCGCGTCGCGCCGCCGACCAGTACCATCAGCGCGATCAGTGCGGCGACCGAGATCAGCCACCAGCGCACGGCGCGATGCGGGTTGGTTGGGACAGAATTCGTCGTCATTTCAGAGGTTAAAACCAGGGCTTGAACCGGACTGCGTGCCCCTTATAGTCCCCCGCTCCCGCAGCGCAAGTTACGCGAAAGACCGCGACATTCCGCCATGACGATCCGCACCCGCAAGTTCCTCGGCGCCATCCTGCTCCTGGTGCTGGCCACGGTCTGGGCCCTGCTCGGCATGGCGGCGGCGCAGATTCCGTGGATTGCCGAGTCCGGCTGGCGGCAGGCGATCTATTACGTCGTGGTCGGCATGGGTTGGGTGCTGCCGGCGATGCCGATCGTGAGCTGGATGCAGCGGCCCGACCGCGTCAAGTCTGGCTCGTAGCGGTCGGCCTCACCGGCGCAAACGTAACACCCGACACCAGCACCCGCAACATGCGCAGCGAGCGCACGCGGCCGTCCCAGGAAATCCGCGGCAGCGCGCGCAGATTGGTCCGCCCCTCCGCGTCCACGATGCCCGGGATCGTTGACACCGCGCTGGCAAAGCCGGCCTCCTCCGCCATCATGACGTGGCTGCGCCGGAACGAGGTGCGGTCGCCGAAGGGAAAGGCGAGATGCCTGACATCGCGGCCGAAAGCGGCTTCGGCAACGGCCTTGCCCATCGCCATCTCGCGCGAGGCTGCCGTATCCTTCATGCTGGCGAGAACGGAATAGTTCACGGTCGCGCTGCCGATCGTCACGCGCGGATCGGCGGCGAGCTTCGCCAGATCCTCCCAATCCATCGACGCAGCGCGCGAGAGCGCGGCAAGATCAATGCGGTAGCGCGTGCAGAGATCGGCGATCGCGGCCGATAGATCCGCCGGTGACAGCGAGCGCAGCCAGCTCTCGAGATGCGAGAACAGCGCCTGCTTCTCGGCATTGTCGGTGACGGTGAAGCGCTGCTCTCTCTCGCCCATCATCAGGTTGATGCGGCTCTCGCGCGCGATCACCTGTTCGAGCCCAAGCCACCAGGCCTGCCCGACGCCATCGGGAAATGCGGTGGGCACGTAGACCGTGAAGGGCACGGCGTGATGCGCCAGCACCGGATAGGCAAAGTCGATGAGATCCTTGGACGCACCATCGAAGGATAGCGCCACGAAACGCCGTTTCTCCGGCAGTGTCACCGCGCGCCGGCAGACCTCGTCCATGCCGAGAAAATCGTAGTTCCAGCGCTTCAACGCGCGAATGGCGCGGTCGAGAAATTGCGGCGTGATCTCGTGCGCGCGCAGCGGCTGAAACCCGCCACGCCGCCGTGGCCGCACCCGCGCAAAGCGCAGGATGGCGCCGGCACCGCGGCTGCGCAGCGCGGCCTGGCCGGTGAACCAGGCCAGCTCGAGGCGCAGCCGTTCCAGCCATCTGTCGTCGGATGCCAATATCCCACCTTCGCGCCCCCAAGGCGCCGTTCCCTCTCCATTGTCCTTACCCTTTGTTGACATTTCTTTGCAAAGGTCGGCCACAGGCCGAATTACGTCTATTTTGATTTCTCGACAGGTTTCGCGAATGACCATGGCTGCGGCGATGCAAAGCCGGACGGCAGAAGCGCCAGCGCGGTCGAAAGCGAGCCGTATCGCGCATGTCGATATCCTCACCGATCTTGGCGCTGCCGAGGCGGTCTGGCGCGCCTTTGAGGAGCCCGGCCATCTCTTCACGCCCTATCAGCGGTTCGATCTGCTGAGCCCCTGGCAGCGACTGGTCGGCGAGCGCGAGGGTGCGCGCCCCTTCGTCGTGATCGCCCGTGACGCCGATCACACGCCATTGATGCTGCTGCCGCTCTCGCTGCGCCAAAGCCACGGCGTGCGCACCGCGTGCTTCATGGGCGGCAAGCATACCACCTTCAACATGGGCCTGTGGAACGCCGCGTGTGCCGCGCAGACCACTGCCGCCGATCTCGATACGCTGCTTGCGCCGCTGCGCGAGCACATCGACGTGCTCGCGCTGACGCAGCTGCCGCAGCGCTGGCACGGCCAGCAGAACCCGTTTGCTCTACTGCCGCGGCAGAGCCCGATCAACGGCTGTCCGCAACTGGTGATGGAGCCGGGCGGGCCGCCGGCGTCGCGGATCAGCAACTCCTTCCGCCGCCGCCTCAAGAGCAAGGAAAAGAAGCTCCAGGCGCTGGCCGGCTATCGCTATCACCTTGCCACGTCAGACGCCGACATCACCCGCCTGCTCGACTGGTTCTTCCGCGTCAAGCCGGTGCGGATGGCAGAACAGAAGCTCCCGAACGTCTTCGCCGAACCGGGTGTCGAGCAGTTCGTCCGCAGCGCCTGCCTTGCGCCGCGCGGTGAAGGCCGCGTCATCGACATCCATGCGCTCGAATGCGACGACGAGGTGATCGCGATCTTCGCCGGCGTCGCCGACGGCGAGCGCTTCTCGATGATGTTCAACACCTACACGATGTCCGAGCACGCCCGCTACAGCCCCGGCCTGATCCTGATGCGCTACATCATCGATCGCTACGGCGAGCGCGGCTACCGCTCACTCGACCTCGGCATCGGTTCGGACGACTACAAGCGGATGTTCTGCAAGGACGATGAAGACATCTTCGACAGTTTTGTCCCGTTGACCTCGCGCGGCAAGCTCGCGGCGATGGCAATGTCCTCGCTGAGCCACGGCAAGCGGCTGGTGAAGCAGAACCAGATGCTGTTTGATCTGGCCAGGCGGCTGCGGCAGGCGTTCGGGTAAACGTCACAAGCGCTTTAGCGCCCTCCATCCACTTGCGAGCAAACCTGTAGGGTGGGCAAAGCGAAGCGTGCCCACGTCTTATGTTATTGCATTGGATAGGTGGTGGGCACGGCGCATACGCGCCTTTGCCCACCCTACGATTCCTGGTGCGCGGAGAAAGAAGAGCCTACGCCGCCACCACGCGCGGCGCATCCACCGCATCCGAAGCCTGCACCGGCTTGCTCAGCATGGTCACCTCGCTGAATCCGACCGCCTTCAGCTGCTCGCACATCAGCGTGCGCGCATCGCTCGCCATCGAGGCATCGGGCACCACGACGGCGCGGGCATGCGCCGTCAGCAGTTCGGCCGGAAGGTCGGAGGCGCTGCCGGCGTCGATCAGCACGTGATCATAGGCGCGCAGCAGCGCGTCGATGGCGAGCGTCACCCGCGGCGATTGCAGCACGCTGCGGTCGAAGCCGGGACGGCCCGCCATGACGAGATGCAGCCGCGACAGCTTGTCCCGCGTGATGATTTGCGCGAACGACGCCTCGCCCTGCATCAGCTCGGCAAGGCCGGGCGCCGAAGCGTCGACGGAGACCGCGGCAATCGTCGGCGAGGACGCGGCGAGGTCGACCACGACGACGCGCGCCTCGCGCGCCAGATGCCGGGCAAGCGTCAGCGTCGACAGCGTGATGGCTTCGCCGGAGGCGGTGCCGAGCACCGTGACCTTCTTCGCCACCGCGCCCGCGGCGCGCAGGCTGCCGGCCAGATTTTCGATTTCGGTGAATTCGGTGACGTCGGCATCATCAGTCATCTCCGGCTGAAGCGGCGCGGGCTCCGCCATGACCGGATCGGCGATCGGCTCGACCTCGGGCCGGACAACCGGCTGGACGACCGGCTGGACAACCGGTTCCTGGCGCACCGGTGCCTGCGTTTGCACCGGGCTGAACGCGGCCACCGTGCGCGGTGCGGTCTGGCGCAACAGCTCGCCGGTGACGACGACGCCGGACGAAAGCAGCAGCGTCGCGATCGTCGCGATCAGCACGATCGGCAGCTTCTTCGGGTAGGCCGGCGTGTTCGAGACGATGGCGCGCGAGATGACGCGGCCGTCGGTCGGCGCCGTGTCGATGGTCTCGCGGGTGTTGGCCTCACGGTACTTGGCGAGATAGGTCTCGAGCAGATCGCGCTGCGCCTTGGCCTCGCGTTCCAGCGCACGGAGCTGGACGTCCTGGCCGTTGGTCGAGGTCGCCTGCTTCTTGAGCTGCTCCAGGCTCACGGTCAGGCCATCGACCCGGCCGCCGGCGATCCGCGCGTCGCTTTCGAGCGAGCGGGAGATTTTGGCCGCCTCGTCGCGGATTTGATTGTCGAGATCGCCAAGCTGCGCCTTCAGCTCCTTGATCCGCGGGTGATTGCCAAGCAGTGTCGACGATTGCTCGGCAAGCTGCGCACGCAGCGTGACCCGTTGCTCGGACAACCGCCGCATCAATTCGGAGTTCACGACCTCGGAGGCCTCGATCGGCTTGCCGCTCTGGAGCATCTCGCGGATCAGGCGCGCCTTGGATTCCGCATCTGCCTTCAGCGCGCGCGCATTGTTGAGCTGGGTGTTGACCTCGCCCATTTGCTGGTTCGACAGCGTGGTGTTGTTGGTGCCGACGAACAGGCTCGACTTGGAGCGGAAGTCCTCGACCCTGGCCTCGGCGTCGGAGACCTTCTTGCGCAGGCTCTCGATCTCGCCGGCGAGCCACTGGCTGGCGTTCTTGGCCTGCTCCTGGCGCGCGCCCTGCTGGAGCACGAGATAGCCGTCGGCGATCGAATTGGCGACGCGCGCGGCAAGGTCCGGATCGGCGGACTGGAATTCGACCACAATCACGCGCGACTTGTCGACGGCGTAGGCCTGGAGACGATCGTAATAGGCATCGAGCACGCGCTCTTCCGGCGTCATCGAGAACGGATCGCGGCCGATACCGATCATCGCGGCCAGCGACTTCAGCGGCGAGATGCCTTGCAGCACGGGATCGAATTCGGGGCGTTCGGCGAGCTTGTTCTTCTTGATGATCTCCCGCGCCAGATCGCGCGACAGCACCAGCTGCACCTGGCTGGTGACGGCCTCGGCGTCGAGCGCCTGCCGCTCCTCGGTGCGGTCGCTGCTCGGACGCAGGA
This sequence comes from Bradyrhizobium sp. AC87j1, assembly GCF_002936975.1. NCBI lineage: Bacteria > Pseudomonadati > Pseudomonadota > Alphaproteobacteria > Hyphomicrobiales > Nitrobacteraceae > Bradyrhizobium > Bradyrhizobium sp. AC87j1. The sequence goes on along the minus strand of NZ_PTFE01000024.1, from coordinate 10,330 downwards.
ACACGTTCTCGCGGCCGTCGATGAGGATGCGCGATTCGGACTTGTAGCGCGGCGTGACGAGGTTGACGACGGCGACGGATGCGACGAGCGCGAGCACCGTCGGCACGATGATCCAGCCGCGCTTGCGCGCCAAGGCCGCGCCGAGCGCGTGCAGGTCGATATCGCCGGATTCGATTTGGGCCTGCTTGGTGACGACGGGCGCAGGCTTTGCTTCAAGCCTGACTTCAGCCTTGGTCTCGACCTTGGTCTCGAGCTTGGGCGCGACCTCGGGTTTGGCCTTCGAGACGGCCCGCGCGACCACGGCCTTGTCCTTGCCGGCACGCCAGAACGCTAAACGCATCGAACACTCCCGCAGGGGCAACGCCACTAAGCTACCTCAACCGGGGCGATTACACTCCATTAAGGTTGCCGCTGGGTTAATCGCGGCATGCGGCGACTTGCGCAGGCGCACTCGTCACCGTTTGTTAACCACGAGGGCCCTTAATCCGTCTCGATATTTTCCTAGGAATTGTTCGGCATTCGCCGTCGAGCGCTGGTTTTGATTCATGCCCCCCTCTCCTGACCGGCCGCTTCGTATCCTGCACGCCGTGCGTGCTCCGGTCGGCGGCATCTTCCGCCACATCCTCGACGTCGCCAACGGCCAGGTCGATCGCGGCCACCATGTCGGCATTCTCGCCGACAGCCTCACCGGCGGCGAGCGCGCCGACAAGGCCCTGGCAGAACTCGCGCCGCGGCTGAAGCTCGGCGTGTACCGGCTCGCGATCCGCCGCGAGCCGTCGCCGGACGATGTCCTGGTCTGGCTTCGCATGCGGCGCCTGATCGCCACGCTCAAGCCCGACGTCATGCACGGCCACGGCGCCAAGGCCGGCGCCTTCATCCGCATGCGACGACGCTCCGACGACACCATCCGCATCTACACGCCGCATGGCGGCTCGCTGCATTATCCCCTCAACACCTTCAAGGGTGAGTTTTACGCGCGGCTGGAGCGGACGCTGATGGACGCGACCGACCTGTTCCTGTTCGAGAGCGCATTCGCCCGCGACACCTATCAACGCATCGTCGGCACGCCCAAGGGCGTGGTGCATTGCGTCTTCAACGGCGTCACGCCCGAGGAATTCGAGCCCGTCGTGACCACCGACGATGCGACCGACCTCGCCTATGTCGGCGAGTTCAGGCACATCAAGGGCGCCGATCTCCTGGTCGATGCCGTGGCGCGCCTGCACGAGGGCGGCAAGAAGGTCACGCTGACGCTCGGCGGCGACGGCGAGGAAACGGCGGCGCTGAAGGCGCAGGTCGAGAGGCTCGGCCTCACCCATGCGATCCGTTTCATCGGCCACGTCAAGGCGCGCTACGGCTTCTCCAAGGGGCGGCTGCTGGTCGTCCCCTCGCGCGGCGATTCCATGCCCTATGTCGTGATCGAGGCCGGCGCGGCCGGCATTCCCATGATCGCATCGCGCATCGGCGGCATTCCCGAGATCTTCGGCTCCGAGAGTCCTGCCCTGTTCGCGCCAAGCGATTCCGAGGCCATGGCCGAGGCGATCGCGGCCGCACTCGACGATCCCACAGCAACGGCGCAGCGCGCCGTGTCCTTGCGCGAACGCATCTCGGCGCATTTCTCGCAAGCCGCCATGGTCGACGGCGTGATCGCCGGCTATCGCGACGCATTTGCCAATCATTAACCATCCTTAAGCCCGCTTTAGAAAATCTTCCGATTTGTTCGATAATCGAAGGACCAGGGGATGCCGCCCGGGGCGCCAACGCTATTGGCCCGCGGGTGCTTGAAATGGACGTGGACGCCCGTGGAACCGCTCAACGCACGCTCGATGCTCGATGCCGCGACCAGCGCCGCGGCGAAACCCGCTGACCAACCCTTCGTGGAGCGTCGCCGCCGGCTCTCGCCCGCAGCCCTCGACGTCGTCAACCAGAAGGTCGCCCGCGCCTATTCGCCGATCGTGATCGCCGGCTTCGTGCGCGTCGCCGACTTCGCGCTGCTGAGCCTCGTCGGTATCGCGCTCTATGTCGGTTATGTCATGCCGCTCTCCGGCTTCAGCTGGGTCTATCCCGCCGAGGTCATCGCCGTATCGATCGCGGCCGTGGTCTGCTTCCAGGCCGCCGACATCTATCAGGTGCAGCTGTTCCGCGGGCAGCTCCGGCAGATGACACGGATGATCTCGTCCTGGTCGTTCGTCTTCCTGCTGTTCATCGGCATCTCCTTCTTCGCCAAATACGGCAGCGAAATCTCGCGGCTGTGGCTTGCCGCCTTCTACTTCCTCGGGCTCGCCGCGCTGCTCGCCGAGCGTCTGGTGCTGCGCTCGCTGGTGCGCGGCTGGGCGCGCCAGGGCCGGCTCGACCGCCGCACCATCATCGTCGGCTCCGACAGCAATGGCGAGCAGCTGGTCGAAGCGCTGAAGGCGCAGGAGGATTCCGACATCCACGTGCTCGGCGTGTTCGACGACCGCAACGACAGCCGCGCGCTCGACACCTGCGCTGGCGCGCGCAAGCTCGGCAAGGTCGACGACATCGTCGAATTCGCCCGCCGCACCCGCGTCGATCTCGTGCTGTTCGCGCTGCCGATCTCGGCGGAAACGCGCATCCTGGAGATGCTGAAGAAGCTCTGGGTGCTGCCGGTCGACATCCGCCTCTCCGCCCACACCAACAAGCTGCGCTTCCGGCCCCGCTCCTATTCCTATCTCGGCGAGGTGCCGACGCTCGACGTGTTCGAGGCGCCGATCACCGACTGGGATCTGGTGATGAAATGGCTGTTCGACCGCGTCGTCGGCAGCCTCGCGCTGCTCGTGGCGCTGCCGGTGATGGGACTGGTGGCGCTGGCGGTGAAGCTCGACAGCCCCGGCCCGGCGCTATTCCGCCAGAAGCGCTTCGGCTTCAACAACGAGCGCATCGACGTCTACAAATTCCGCTCGATGTACCACCATCAGGCCGATCCGACCGCCTCCAAGGTCGTGACCAAGAACGATCCGCGCGTCACCCGCGTCGGCCGCTTCATCCGCAAGACCAGCCTCGACGAGCTGCCACAGCTCTTCAACGTGGTGTTCTCCGGCAATCTTTCCCTGGTCGGCCCGCGCCCGCATGCGGTGCAGGGCAAGCTGCAGAGCCGCCTGTTCGACGAGGCCGTCGACGGCTATTTCGCCCGCCATCGCGTCAAGCCGGGCATCACGGGCTGGGCCCAGATCAACGGCTGGCGCGGCGAGATCGACAACGAAGAGAAGATCCAGAAGCGCGTCGAGTTCGACCTTTATTACATCGAGAACTGGTCGGTGCTGTTCGACCTCTACATTCTCCTGAAGACGCCGATCTCGCTGCTGACCAAGAACGAGAACGCGTATTGAGCTGAGTTTCTCCGACATGCCCCGCGAAAGCGGGATCCAGTACGCCGCGGCGCCGACCGTCTTCTCCAATGGCCGCCACGGAGTACTGGATCGCCCGGTCAAGCCGGGCGATGACAGCGGTGTTTGTGGCGTGTGAGTAGCGTAAGCGTATGAGCATGTGATGGCGTATGCGGCAACAGCCGGTGGAGTGAACGTAGCCGTACCGGCTGCGCCCGGCGTGCTGGCGCTGCAGCGCGCGCTGGTGTGGCTGGTCGGCGCCTCCGGCGCGATCGTCTTCATCGAGCCGAGCCCCTACGAGATCATGACGCTGCTCGCAGCCGTCACGTTCTTCGCCACCGGCCTGCGGCTGCGGCTCGCGCTGATGCCGCTGGTGCTGATGCTGGTCCTGCTCAATGTCGGCTACACCATCAGCGCGATCCCGCTGTTCGAGCAGTCCGAGGTGGTGAGCTGGATCGCGACCTCCTGGTACATGGCGGTGACCGTGTTGTTCTTCGCGATGGTCACGTCCGAGGATACCGCGGCCCGGCTCGACATGCTCCGCCGCGGCCTCGTGGTCGGCGGAATGATCGCCTCGCTGCTGGCGGTCGCCGGCTATTTCCACCTGGTGCCCGGCGGCAACGACCTTCTCACGCTCTACGGCCGCGCGCGCGGCACGTTCAAGGACCCGAACGTGCTCGGCGCCTTCCTGATCCTGCCCGCGCTGTTTGCGCTGCAGAGCGTGGTTTCGGACAGACTGGGGAAGGCCTTCCGCAACGTCATCGCCTTCGGCATCATGTCGCTCGCGATCCTGCTCGCCTTCTCGCGTGCCGCCTGGGGCGGCCTCGTGTTGACCTCCGCCTTCATGCTGGCGCTGATGGTGCTGACCAGCCGCACCAACGCGCAGCGCTCGCGCATCATCATCATGGCGATCGTGGCCGCCGTGCTGGGCCTCGCGCTGATCGCGGTGCTGCTGTCGTTCGATTCCACCGCCGAGATGTTCAAGCAGCGCGCGAGCTTCGACCAGAGCTACGACGAGGGCCGCTTCGGCCGGTTCGGCCGCCACATCCTCGGTGCGGAAATGGCGCTCGACCTGCCGTTCGGCATCGGCCCCCTGCAATTCCACCGCTTCTTCCCCGAGGACACCCACAACTCCTATCTCAACGCCTTCATGTCCGGCGGATGGCTCTCCGGCGTGTGTTATCCCGCGCTGGTCTTCACCACCGTCATCATGGGCTTCCGGCACATCTTCGTTCCGGTGCCCTGGCAGCGCGCTTATCTCGCAGTGTTCTCCGCCTTCGTCGGCACCGTCGGCGAAAGCTTCGTGATCGACACCGACCACTGGCGGCACTTCTGGATGATGCTGGGCGCGATGTGGGGCATGATCGCGGCCGCGCAGATCTACAAGACTGGGGCTAGCGACGAAGCTTCTTCAGCTTGAGGGCCGGTCGTTTTTCCGGCGGCGTGTCGAGCAGGCCCTTCAGCGCCTCGGTCGCCGCGAGCACGCCCTTGTAGCCTTCGTTGGCGAAACGCAGCAGCAGCCGCAATTCCTCGTCGGAATAGCCGTTGCAGATCTTCTCCATCGCCTGCTGCATCGGCACGTAGAACTGGCCGATCTTCATCGCCGCGTCCGGCACGACGGCGATGAAGACCTTGCGGCGGTCTTTCTCATCCCGCTCACGGCGCACCAGCCCGGCCTTTTCGAGCCGGTCAACCACGCCGGTGATCGCGCCGGTCGTGAGGCCCGTGACCTCGGCGAGCCTCCCTGCGGTGACGCGTCCCTCGAGATACAGGATGTCCATGCATTCGAGATCGGAATTGGCAATTCCGGCAACGTTGGCAACGGTTTGCCCGTAGAGCACGCCCTGCGCCGACGACCTGCGCATGGCCTCCTCGAGCTCCTGCAGCAGCGCAGCGCGCGCCTTCTTCCTTGACAAGGCCGACCTCATATCTTAGGCGATATATATCTTAGTCACTAAGAGATTTAGCGACCGTAATTCCTCCTAGCACCACGGAAACGTCGGGAGCAAGCCATGTCCTATCGACCCCGCAAGGCCCTGATCATCGGCGCCGGCATTGCCGGACCCGTGGCCGCGATCCTGCTCCGCCGCGCCGGCATCGAGTCCGCGATCTACGAGGCCTGGCCCTATTCGAAGGGCATCGGCGGCGGCCTTCAGATCGCGCCGAACGGCATGCATGTGATGGACGAGATCGGGCTGGCGAATGAGTTGATCAGCCGCGGCTCGGTCGCAGAATCCTTCGACTTCTATTCGCAACGCGGCGCGAGGCTCGGTTCGATCAACCGCGACATGGAACGGCGCTTCGGCCAGCCTGCGGTGAACGTCTGCCGCGCCACGCTGAACGAGATCCTGGTCGACAAGGCCTGGTGCGCCTGCGTTTCGCTCTATTTCGAGAAGCGCCTGATCAAGGTCGAGGACCGCGGCGACCAGCCGATCATCGCCTATTTCGCCGACGGCACCACGGCCGAGGGCGACTTCCTGATCGGCGCCGACGGCGTGCACTCGATCACACGTCGGCAGGTGGTGCCGGATGGACCGCAGCCCTTCAACACCGGACTGATCGGCTTCGGCGGCTTCGTGCCGCACGCCGTCCTCGACGGCAGGCCGATCGGCCGGCACGTCGAGACCACGTTCGGCCAGAGCGGCTTCTTCGGTTATGGCTATTGCAGCCCCGATCCCACGGACGGCGTGATGTGGTGGAGCACGCAGCCCGCGCACGGCATGGACGCTGCGATGTTTCGCGCCCTCGACCCGTCGACGCTGAAGCAGCATCTGCGCGGCTTCCATCGCGGCTGGCACGATCCGATCCCTGATATCATCGAGGCCGCCGAGAACATCGTGGTCACGGACACGCTCGACGTCGCGACCCTGCCGACCTGGTCGCGCAAGCGCTCGCTGCTGATCGGCGATGCCGCGCATGCGACCAGCCCCCATGCCGGCCAGGGCGCCTCGCTGGCGCTCGAAGACGCGATGCGGCTTGCGCGCCTGATGCAGGAGGGCCAGGAGCTCGGCGCCACCTTCCAGGCCTTCGAGGCGGAGCGCCGCCCGCGCACCGAGAAGATCGTCGCTATGGCGCGCCGCAACGGCAACAGCAAGCGCGAATTCAGCGCCACCGGCGCATGGGTTCGCAATCAGATGCTGAAATGGCTGCTGCCGCTGGGATCGAAGAGCATGGAGTTCATGTACGCGTATGACGCGAGGGCGGTGTAAGCGGCACGAACGCTGCCGTAGGGTGGGCAAAGCGCAGCGTGCCCACCATCTCTCTCCAATCGGGACAATGGTGGGCACGGCGCGTTGCGCCTTTGCCCACCCTACGGCACCGAGCTAGCTCTCCACGGTGAACGTCAGCCCGGCATGATCCTGCAGCCGCTTGATCAGCTTGTGCTGCATCGCTGCGCCCGGGGTCCAGAAGCCGGCCGGAACGTCCGCCGCGTCGCGCAGCAGGCAGATCGCGCATTCGGAAATCATCTTCGAGGTCGAGCCGTAGCCGGGATCGCGGTCGCCGGTGACGCCGGCGCGGACCTGGCGGCCGTCCGGCGCGATCGCAACATACAGCAGATTGAACAGACCGTTCTCGCGCTCTTCCTTCGACGGCCCCTCGCCCGGCTTCGGCGCATTCGGGCCGGTCTTCTCGGCATTGACCGCCATCACGCGCTTCGCGTTGGCCTCGCCCTTCTCGCCGGGACCGGTCAGGACCATCTCGTCGTAGACGAACTCGCGGCCGTAGGGAAAGCCCATCAGCATGTTGGAACGATGGACGTTGCGCGTGTTGATCAGTGCCATCATGAACGGCGCGGCCCAGGATTGCAGATCCTCCTCGTAAGCCGCTCTGTTGCCTTTCGGCTGCTTCGGACCGGTAAATCCGGGCGTCAGCGCAAAATGGTCGTTGAGGATGGCGACGAGGCTAAGATCCTTGGCGACGGCATCGAAGGTCGCTTTCGCGCTCGCTGCGGTACCGCCGGACAGCGTGCCGCGCATGTCGCGCACGCGGCCCTTGACGCGCGCGGCCGGCGCGCCGAACACGCGCCTGGCCTCTTCCTGCACGAAGAACGTGCCAAGCTCGAACGGCACGGAATCGTAGCCGCAGGAAAACACGATGCGCGCGCCGCTCGCCTTGGCCGCCGCATCGTACTTGTCGATCATCTGGCGCATCCAGACCGGCTCGCCACAGAGATCGAAATAGTCTGTGCCCGCAGCGATGCAGGCCGCGAGCAACTCTTCACCGTAGAATTGATACGGTCCGACCGTCGTGATCACCGATCTGGTCTGCGCCACCATCGCCTTCAGCGAGGCAGCGTTCGACGCATCCGCCACGATCAGCGGCGTATCCGCGGGCGCGCCGATGGCGTCGCGCACCGATTTGAGCTTGTCGAGGCTACGGCCTGCCATCGCCCACTTCAGCGCCTTGTCGTCCTTGTAATTCGCCGCCAGATACTCGGCGACGAGCTGGCCGGTGAAACCGGTCGCGCCGTAGACGACGATGTCGAATTTCGCAGAGCTCATGACTGGCCTTTACTTCTTCGCGTAACTCACGCCCATGCCGGCACGGACGTCGCTTTGAATGCCATAGGGCGGGATCGGATAGCGCAGGCCGTTCTTGGCCAGCGCCTTCATGCCTTCAATTGCCTTGGCGAGATGCGACGGCTTCAAGGCCATCAGCATCTCCTCGTCCGGCACGCCGCCATAGCGCCGTTCGGCATAGCATGGCAAGGACAGGCTGGGCTCCCCGGTTTTGAGCGCCCGCCCCCAGGAATCCGCGCAAGCCGTCTCGCCGACGACGCCCCATTCGAACTTCTTGTAGCCGGTATATTGCAGCCCGTTGATCAGGATGATCATCTGCCCGGGCGTCGCATAGACCAGGCAGATGTCGGGCGGATCGAGCCGGCCGCTGGCGAGCGGACTGACGGCGAGCGCCTGATACTGTCCGAACGGAACCACGTCCAGCGCCTCCTGGCGCTTGCGCGCGTCGTCCGCGGTGCCGTGCCAGACCCCGACATAATTTTCGCCGGCGAGCCATTTCTCGTCCTGGGGGCTGAGCCCGATCACTGCGCGGCATTGCGCGCCGACAAGGTCCTCGGCGGTGATGCCGACGGTCCAGCCCAGGCGCGCGGCCATGCTGACGATCTGGTCGGTGGTGTGGATCGCATTCGGCCGCCGGATTTTCGGGATCGCCTCCATCTCTGCCGCTTGCGCGAACAGCTTCATGCCGATCACATTCGTCTTCAGCCGCAGCAGGCTGTTGAGATCGGCGACGAGGCCGCCAAGATCGATGCTGTCTGCACTCTGCTGTTGCATGGCTTCCTCCGGCCCGGCGATCGTGCGCCGTGTGTTCTTGTTTTACGGCTCTCGTTCTAGTCCTTGCCCGGTCCCGGAAGCAACTCGCCGGTCCGGCCCATCAGGCGGTAGGCCAAAAGGCCGATCCACTCGCGCACCGCAACTTCGGTTCGGCCCAGCCCGTCGGCGCCCATATTGGTGAAGGAGAAGAGATCGTCACGCCCGCCCATCCGCCAGTCCACGGGATAGGCCTCGACGTCAAATCCGGCCTTGCGGAAGATCCCCATCGAGCGCGGCATGTGGAAGGCCGACGTCACCAGAAGCCAGCGCTCGCCCGGCTTCGGCGTCACCAGCTCTTTCGTGAAGATCGCATTCTCCCAGGTGTTGCGGGAACTCCGCTCCAGGATGAGGCGCTGCTTCGCAATGCCCAGATTCTCCAGGATCGGCGCGGAATAGTCGGCCTCCCTGGCGTCGGTCGAGACCAGGTTCGCGGTCCCCCCGGTAAAGACGATGCGCGCATTCGGATAGCGGCGCGCGAGCTCGGCCGGCGCAAACAGACGGTCGGCGGCGTGCGCGACCACGGGCGTGCGATGCGCCGCCGACAAATCGGTGTCGACCGAGCCACCGAGCACAATGATGCCATCGGGCGCGCCGCGCGCGGGGTCCCACGCCGGAAAGCGCGACTCAAGCGGATAGATCAGGAGATTGCCGAGCGGCGAGAACGCCGCCAGCGCCAGCAGCATCAGCGTGGTCACCGCAAGCTTGCGGCCGAACGCGGCAAAGCGCGTCGCCATCAGCACCAGCGACAGGATCCCGAGCTCGACCATGAAGTTGATCGGCAGCAGCGCGGTGCCAAGCGTCTTGGAAAGGACGAAAAACAGGGGAGCCTCGCTGGAATGAACTGGCCGGTCCGCGCGGGGCTTGACCTGCCCGGCGATCTTCAGAAATCTTCTTGAAAGAGGATCGATCGCCGGGTCAAGCCCGGCCTGATGAAAGCGACCGGACGCGGCAAATGACCCATCACCACCTGCATTCCAGCCCCAAAACCTGCCATTGGGGCTTCTTCGAAGCCGCGCTCAAGCCCGTGCTGACGATCAAAAGCGGCGACGAGGTGACGGTCGACACCATCAGCGGCGGCCCCGACATGCTGCCCGACCGCGACAAGTTTCACATTCCCCCCGAGATGTTCGAGGTTCACGCCAACAACGAGCGCATGCTGCCCGGCCACATTCTCACCGGCCCGATCGCGGTCGAAGGCGCCGAGCGCGGCGACGTGCTCGCGGTCGAGATCCTCGACGTCCAGCTCCGGCAGGACTGGGGCTGGAACATGATCAAGCCGCTGTCCGGCACCCTGCCCGACGATTTCCACGAGACCCGCATCCTCAACATCCCGCTCGACCGGACGCGGATGACCGGCCGCATGCCGTGGGGCCTCGACCTGCCGCTCAAGCCGTTTTTCGGCGTGATGGGCGTGTCGCCGCCCCCTGGCTGGGGCCGTATCTCCTCGCTGATCCCGCGCGCGATGGGCGGCAATCTCGACAACAAGGAGCTCGGCGCCGGCGCGACGCTCTATTTGCCGGTGTTCGTGCCGGGCGCGATGTTCTCCTGCGGCGACGGCCACGGCGTGCAGGGCGACGGCGAGGTCTGCGTCACCGCGATCGAGACGGCGCTGCAGGGCCGCTTCCGCCTGACGCTGCGCAAGGACCTGAAGTT
>NZ_PTFE01000250.1:0-1207 GCF_002936975.1 Bradyrhizobium sp. AC87j1 | reverse complement strand
CCCACCCGCACGGCTGACCTTGCGACCATAACCAACGAAAGACACCACGCCATTAACCAGAACGCATGGACAACCCGCCTCACCCTGACTACCGACGAACAGACCTTCGTGATGGCTCAAAGAACACGACACCGGCGCCATGCCGCCGCGACGCAACAATGACGCGCTCGCGAAATACCTGCGTGGCGTCCTCATCAGCAAGAGCGAATGGGACTCGGTCGGTATCGGCATCGGCCTGGACCGGCCACGCCCTCTGCTCATGCCTTGGCAACTGGGCTATCAAAGCGCCGAACGGCGCCGAGTTGCGCCCGCACTACCGTCGATCTGGGATGGACAAGCATCACGGACACTCAGCGAGTGAAAGAAGATTGTCTGGCTGAATGCCGTCTGCCGTCGTCTTGATGTACTTGTGCCCTTCGTGTTTGGCCACGATCAAACCAGCAGTGAGCCCGTCTTCCTGGACATAGAATTCCCACGCGCCGCTTTCGATGTCTCGGATCGTCTGAACGACAGATTGCTTCCAGTGACTTCCGTTCGAATATACCCCGCCGATGCTGCTAATTCTCTCGTGTGGATTCGTCCTGTCGGTCTTGCTGATGCAACGAACGCGTGCGAGTCTCGCCACGGGGCTCTCTTCTTCCGCATGCAAAAGGAGCAACAAGGTTAGCGTTCAGTGGCGGACCATGCCGCCGACCAATTCAGGTAGGTGCCCCGGTTACTTGTCTGCGCCATTATCTGGTGGCGCCTCGGGAATATCTCTGGAGCAAAGGTGGCCAACCACAGTCTTCATAGGCGGGGCTGGCCACTGGCGCTTGCGACGCCACCTTACAAGGTAGCTACAGGCCAACGAATGCACACATTCGAGCGGCACATCACGTCCCTGCGGTCGCAAGCGCTTGCGGTTCTTGCAGCCAATCAGGCGCTTGCGGTCGATCCGTTGTTGAGCCTGGCAGATCGCCAAGTCGCGACGTTTGATGCCAGGAGGCTCAGGAAGTGTTGGGCATCCTAGATTGCGTGAAACTCGACCGCGGGCCCGAGGAGGCACGGAAGATCGCTGCGCGCATTCGCACGCTTCTAGAGAGTCGTCCGTTCTTTAATCGCGGGCACGATGTCAACCCCGATAGACAAAAGTGATCCACTGCCGGGTTCATGGTTCTTTCCGCGGTCGTCTCTACAGCCGCCGCATGATGGCGTTCAACAGGTGTGC
>NZ_PTFE01000249.1:0-1230 GCF_002936975.1 Bradyrhizobium sp. AC87j1 | reverse complement strand
GCTGCTCAATCTATCGCCGAACGAGCGCGACAGAACCCAAAATACCCCGCGGGATCGCATCCCGCTCAACAAAATCTCTTCTCTTCAATCACATAGCCAGATGGGTGTTCTGATGCGCAGTTGTAGTATTTGCGCCAAGTCTCCACTTTTCCTCGGCGTCCGCAAGGGACAGGAACCAGTGGGCGTTGAGACATTCGGCCCGGAAGCGGCCGTTGAAGGCTTCGATGAACGCGTTATCCGGCATGATGTAGCGGGTGTCCCGTGTTTCCAGACTCGATCTAGCCCATTAGCGTAGACCGATCCGGGCCTCGGGGCACCGGGAGCACGCAAGTGCGGGCAGGCCGTCGCACTGACATGAACTGCGAGTTCGAGGTCGTTATCTGGCCGCCCCTGCGACTAGCTCGGATGCGCTGCGAGCGCGGATCCGTAATTGTCGTGTTGCCCGCAGCTCCCTTTCGCACTGACCATGGAGGGAGAGATGCGCATCATTGGCATGGACATTCATCGCGTGGCGGCCGAGGCCGTGGCGCTGCTCGAGGGACATCTAACGAAGCTCGGCCGCATTCCCATGACTCGTGACAGCTTGGAGGCTTTCGCCAGGAAGGAACTCACCCATGACGATCACGTGGTCGTCGAGGCGACTGGCAATGCCGCGGCCGTTGTCGAAGTTCTGGCGCCGTATGTCGACCGTGTTGTCATCGCCAACCCGAAGCAGGTGCGGTTGATCGCGCACGCAAAGATCAAGACGGATGCGATTGATGCCGCCGTGCTCGCGAAGTTGTACGCCACCGGATTTCTTCCGGAGGTCTGGGTACCCGATCAGCGCACTATGGCCCTGCGACGGCAAGTTGCGCGCCGCACGCAGCTCGTGCGTCAGCGGGTACGCTTGAAGAACCTCATTCAGTCGATCCACGCCCACCTCATTCCGCCCTGTCCACACCTCAACCTTGTAGGGATCAGCGGTCGCAGGTGGATCGCCGCCCAGATAGTACCTGCCGACGAGCGTGCCGCAATCGAGCGGCACCTGGCGCAGATCGACCTGATCCAGGGTTCGTTGAAGGAGGTCGAGGCGGATATCGCGCGTGAAGCGATGTCCGATCCGGTCATTCGGCGGCTGATGACGCTCCCGGGTGTGGATATGACGGTGGCTTCGGGCGTGGCCGCGGCCGTCGGCGACATTCGGCGCTTTGCCGATCCGACCAGGCTGGTGAGCTACCTGGGGCTAAACCC
>NZ_PTFE01000248.1:0-1232 GCF_002936975.1 Bradyrhizobium sp. AC87j1 | reverse complement strand
GAGCCGCCGCACTGGCTCCGTGGTAGCACTACGCACTGTGTCCATTCTAAGCCTTACGGTCAAAACCAAACCGCAGACTTACAGATCAGCGCATCATCCGGAAGGTGGCCGCAAAACATCGCTTACAGAGAACCACGGCACCACCCGGATTTACGCGAAGTCGACATCGATGCGCTGAGAACATTGAGCCTGCCCCGGCCTCGAGGCGTGCAATGACCGATCTGCACTCCGCACCCGATAAGTACCTGAGCATGCGCAAGGGGTTGGGATATAAGTGTGAGCACCAGACCCGTCGGCTCGCCGACTTCATTGCCTTCTGAAGAAGCGCAAAGCCAGGATCATCACCAAGAAGCTGGCAATGGAATGGGCAACGCTGCCGCCCGATCGTCATGCATCCTGGGCGCCGCGATTGAGCGACGTGCGCGGGTTCGCGCGCCATGTCGCCAACTTCGATCCGAGAGCGGAGGTGTCGCCCGTCGGCATGCTGCCCCGATGAAAGCGCGCCAAGCCCTATGTCTACAGCGACGCGGAGATCGATGCGATACTGTAACGGCTCATCAGTGGGCACGCCGAGAGCCCGGGGCTGAACTCAGGATTGGATGAACTCCTGAAGCTTATCGATCACTGTTTACCTGGAGTTGCGGTTTCCGAAAGGATATCAATGACCTCGAGCTTGGCGTCATACTCCTCGTATGTGCCGAGCACGGGTTCGCCAAGGGCAATATTGTGCACGGGATCGACAATCGAGGGTGAGTCGTAAGTTAGGGAGGTGGGTCCAGTAAATTGAACTTCTTCGCCAAGCTCGTCGCGTCGCAACATTCGCTCGGTGCACCATTTGACGAGCTGCGTTACTGCACCCTTCCCGCGCTCATTGATGGGGGGCAGATGCCGAACCGAGTAGAAATACGTCCGCGCAGAAAACATCTGTTGCGAACTCGAGCTCATGCGCTGGTCCGGTTGAGCGGTAAGGGTCAGCAGACGCTTGCCAGCTGGACGCTCGAGCGTACCCTGAATTAGGCCACCTTCTCTAATCAGAGTAATGTGCGCCAGCTTTTTTGGAGCACCAAGAACCTCTCGTCCCGAGGCAAGCGCTGCATCATTCGTTGTCACGTAAATGTAAGGAATGTAAAAGCCGGTCTCACCGCCGGGATCACGAACTTGAATTCCTGAATAGCACTCCAAGTACGGCCCCACAGTGCTTGAGGGATAGCTCGCGACCCCCACAACGCCGA
>NZ_PTFE01000247.1:0-1233 GCF_002936975.1 Bradyrhizobium sp. AC87j1 | reverse complement strand
GCTGCTCAATCTATCGCCGAACGAGCGCGACAGAACCCAAAATACCCCGCGGGATCGCATCCCGCTCAACAAAATCTCTTCTCTTCAATCACATAGCCAGATGGGTGTTCTGATGCGCAGTTGTAGTATTTGCGCCAAGTCTCCACTTTTCCTCGGCGTCCGCAAGGGACAGGAACCAGTGGGCGTTGAGACATTCGGCCCGGAAGCGGCCGTTGAAGGCTTCGATGAACGCGTTATCCGGCATGATGTAGCGGGTGTCCCGTGTTTCCAGACTCGATCTAGCCCATTAGCGTAGACCGATCCGGGCCTCGGGGCACCGGGAGCACGCACGTGCGGGCAGGCCGTCGCACTGACATGAACTGCGAGTTCGAGGTCGTTATCTGGCCGCCCCTGCGACTAGCCCGGATGCGCTGCGAGCGCGGATCCGTAATTGTCGTGTTGCCCGCAGCTCCCTTTCGCACTGACCATGGAGGGAGAGATGCGCATCATTGGCATGGACATTCATCGCGTGGCGGCCGAGGCCGTGGCGCTGCTCGAGGGACATCTAACGAAGCTCGGCCGCATTCCCATGACTCGTGACAGCTTGGAGGCTTTCGCCAGGAAGGAACTCACCCATGACGATCACGTGGTCGTCGAGGCGACTGGCAATGCCGCGGCCGTTGTCGAAGTTCTGGCGCCGTATGTCGACCGTGTTGTCATCGCCAACCCGAAGCAGGTGCGGTTGATCGCGCACGCAAAGATCAAGACGGATGCGATTGATGCCGCCGTGCTCGCGAAGTTGTACGCCACCGGATTTCTTCCGGAGGTCTGGGTACCCGATCAGCGCACTATGGCCCTGCGACGCCAAGTGGCGCGCCGTACGCAGCTTGTGCGTCAGCGGGTACGCTTGAAGAACCTCATTCAGTCGATCCTTCACGCCCACCTCATTCCGCCCTGTCCACACCTCAACCTTGTAGGGATCAGCGGTCGCAGGTGGATCGCCGCCCAGATAGTACCTGCCGACGAGCGTGTCGCAATCGTGCGGCACCTGGCGCAGATCGACCTGATCCAGGGTTCGTTGAAGGAGGTCGAGGCGGATATCGCGCGTGAAGCGATGTCCGATCCGATCATTCGGCGGCTGATGACGCTCCCGGGTGTGGATATGACGGTGGCTTCGGGCGTGGCCGCGGCCGTCGGCGACATTCGGCGCTTTGCCGATCCGACCAGGCTGGTGAGCTACCTGGGGCTAAACCC
>NZ_PTFE01000246.1:0-1269 GCF_002936975.1 Bradyrhizobium sp. AC87j1 | reverse complement strand
TTGACCTGCCACTGAATTTTCATCCAGCGGCAGTTAGAGTCTCGAGGTTTTGTACGCCAAGTGGCGCGGGTGGAGCAACGGACGATCGGCGGAGCTGGTCGGGGTTGCGCAGCCGATCGTCCGTTGCGGTGAGGTGGGCAGCGTAGGCCGCGGGGGTCAGATATTTCAGCGACGAGTGGGGACGCTGGAGATTGTAGTCGACGACCCAATTGGCGATCTTGGCGCGGGCGTCATCGAGATCGAAGAACAGAGTCTCGTTGAGTAGCTCATCGCGCATCCGGCCGTTGAAACTCTCGACGAAGCCATTTTGCATGGGCTTTCCCGGTGCGATGAAGTGCCAATCGATGGCTGCGTCCTTGCACCAAGCCAGCATGGCGTTGCAGGTGAACTCGGTGCCATGGTCGGACACGATCATTCCTGGCTTGCGGCGTCGCTCGACGATTGCCGTGAGTTCGCGGGCCACGCGCCGCCCCGAGATCGACGTGTCCGGAATGGCGCCCAGGCATTCCTTGGTGACGTCGTCGACGATGTTGAGGATGCGGAAGCGTCGGCCATTGGCGAACTGGTCGTGGACGAAGTCCAGCGACCAGCGGGCATTTGGCTTGGCCTCGACCAGGATCGGGGCCCGGGTCCCCACGGCCTTGCGGCGAGCCCGCCGCTTGCGGACGGTGAGCCCTTCCTCGCGATAAAGCCGGTAGATCCGGTTGATCCCCGATGGCTCGCCCTCCCGCCGCAGCAGGACGAACAGGCGGCGATAGCCGAAACGCCGCCGCTCGTTGGCGAGATCGCGCAATCGGCCACGCAGAACTGCGTCCGGCGGGCGGCTGGCGCGATAGCGGATCATCTTCCGATCCGCACCCACGATCGAGCAGGCCCGCCGTTCCGACAGGCTCATGACGGCCTGCAGATGCGCGACCGCAGCGCGCTTGGCGGCGGACCCTACCATTTTTTTGAAAGGAGCTCGCGAAGTGCGGCCGCATCGAGCATCTGCTCGGCCAGAAGCTTCTTCAGCTTCCCGTTCTCCTCCTCCAGGGCCCTCAACCGCTTCGCCTCGGAAACGTCCATGCCGCCGAATTTGGCCTTCCAATTGTAGATCGTCGCCTCGGAGATCCCGTGCTTGCGAGCCAGATCGGCCGTCTTCGCCCCGGCCTCATGCTCCTTCAGCACCGCAATAATCTGCTCTTCCGTGAACCGTGCTCGCTTCATCTGTCCGTCCTTCTTCGGGGCGGACTCTAACTCCTTCTGGAGGAAATACTCGGTGGCAGGTCA
>NZ_PTFE01000245.1:0-1283 GCF_002936975.1 Bradyrhizobium sp. AC87j1 | reverse complement strand
CTGTAATGCTTCTGTAATGGGCCTTTGTTCGTCAAGTCCCTCTGAACGATATCTCATCGCCAGGATCATGCTTCTGTCCGTGGTCAGCGCGAAGGCTGCCACTCCATGCCATCAGATCCAGAGCCGGCAGGTCAATCTAGGACGCGTGATTTGCCGAAGCATTCACAGCACTACTCCCGACCTTGCCACCCTCGTCCCGGCGACGGGACCTCTGTAGAAGCGATGCCGTTTTCGACGCGCTCTCCGAACCTGCCCTACCTCCTATGCGGCCGCAGCGGCCTTGCTCCAGCGGAACTCGGTCGCGTCCATCCACATGCGATGGAGCACGACACCCAACTTGCGGGCAAGAGCCACTTTGGCGCGCTTCATGCCTCTGCGTTTCGCCACGTCGAGAGCCCAGCACTTCAGGCTCGAGAAGCGGGTCGTGCGCGTCAGCATGATGTGCGCCGCTTCAAAGAGCGCGGTCCGCACCATGGCATCGCCGACCTTGCTTACGCCTCCGTCCCGGTCGGTCTCACCTGACTGATATTTTTTCGGAGTGAGCCCGAAGTAGGCACCGATCGTACTGGATTTTCCGAATCGTGACGGATCATCCACCGCAGAGCGATATGTCAGGGCAACTAAAGCGCCGACGCCAGGCGTGCTCATCAATCGCCGGCAAACCTTGTCGGCCCGTGCGATCTTCAGCATCTCACGATGCAACCTGGTGAACTCGTTCCACAACGCCGCCCTCGCAGCGAGCATCGCGCCAATCACCATTTCCAGGGTCACATGCTCCGCTGTCAGTTCCCGAATGCGCGCTTCAAACCGTCCACGGCTCACTTCGCCGACCTTCAGCCCGTAGCCACGCAGGGATGCCGCGGATGCTCAGCTCGACGTCGAGAAGCTTGCCCTGCAGAAGTTTTCGTCCAACAAGAAGGGCCCGGGTATCCTTGCAAGGCACTGATTTCGCGTGAACCGGACGGTACCAGCCCATCCGCAGCAACTGAGCGATCCCGCGGGCATCCTTCCGGTCGGTCTTGACGGTCATGGCCGAGAGTGCCGCTTTCACATGCCGTGTCTCGAGCAAAACTGCATCGCGTCCGGCGGCCACAAGCGCGGCATGCAGCCACTGCGACAACGGCCCGGCCTCGAGCCAATGCAGCTGACAGGCAATTCCAACTCGTCGAAATAGCCAATAAGCACCTCAGGCTCGCTGGCGACCTTGACCTCGCGGACGACGTTGCCAGTCCCGTCAACAATGCAGATGCTGCTCTCTTTCAAAGACACGTCGATCCCCGCAT
>NZ_PTFE01000244.1:0-1315 GCF_002936975.1 Bradyrhizobium sp. AC87j1 | reverse complement strand
CAGGCCTGGGATCGAGACCCGCTTCATGATCGGGCTGTTGTTGCTCAAGCACATTTACGGGTTGTCCGATGAGGGAGTGTGCGAACGCTGGGTCCACGACCCGTATTTCCAGTTCTTCACCGGCGAAGAGTTCTTCCAGCACGCCTTCCCGCACGAGCGCTCGGACCTGAGCCATTGGCGCAAGCGGCTCGGCGACAAGCTGGAGCTGCTGCTGGCCGAGAGCCTGCGGGTGGCGCACGAGGCCGGCGCGTTGCGCAGCCAGGACCTCAAGCGGGTCACGGTCGACACCACGGTGCAGCCGAAGGCCATCACCTTTCCGACCGATGCCAAGCTGCTGCATGCGGCCATCAAGGGGCTCAACCGCCTGGCGAGAAGACACGGCGTCAGGCTGCGGCAATCCTATTGTCGCGTGGCCAAGGCCGCGGCGATGATGGCAGGGCGCTATGCCCATGCCAAACAGTTCAATCGGCATCAGCGGCAGTTGCGCATCCTGCGCTCCCGGCTCGGCCGGATCATCCGAGACATCCGCCGCAAGATCGAGAGGCAGCCAGCGTTGGAGGAGGCGTTCGCCCTCCCGCTTGGCCAAGCCACCCAAATCCGCTCGCAACAGCAGCGCCAGCGCGGTTGGAAGCTCTATTCCTTTCATGCCCCGGAGGTGGAGTGCATCGGCAAAGGCAAGGCCGCCGCGCCTTACGAGTTCGGCGTGAAGGCCTCCATCGTCACC
Source organism: Bradyrhizobium sp. AC87j1 (assembly GCF_002936975.1). Classification (NCBI taxonomy): domain Bacteria; kingdom Pseudomonadati; phylum Pseudomonadota; class Alphaproteobacteria; order Hyphomicrobiales; family Nitrobacteraceae; genus Bradyrhizobium; species Bradyrhizobium sp. AC87j1. The sequence continues at coordinate 591 of NZ_PTFE01000244.1, read as the reverse complement.
AACAACCGCCGGGCTCCCGGGGGCCTGTTCGTGCTGCACGCCAGGGCGCTACCCGATAACCCGTACGACGGTCACACCCTGCGGGACGTCATTGACCGCACCGAGACACTCACCGGCTGTCCGATCGAGCGGGCCTATGTCGACAAGGGATACCGCGGCCACGACGCACAAAATCCGCGTCGCGTCTTCATCTCAGGCCAAAAGCGCGGCGTCTTCGGTGTCATCAAGCGCGAGCTGCGCCGCCGCTCCGCTATCGAGCCCATCATCGGACACATGAAAGCCGAAGGTCACCTCGGCCGCTGCCACCTCAAGGGCCGCGCAGGAGACGCCGCCAACGTCGTCCTCTCCGCCGTCGGACACAACCTTCGTCGCATCCTCGCCTGGTTCAGAGAACTTTTGCGCCTATTGTTGGTCTCGCTCTGGCGCACGCTCAACTGTCCAGCTCAGCTCAATCCGGCTTCTTAACATGGCGTAATCGCGGCTGACGTCTTCTTGCGAACACGAGGATCGGTACGATCGGCGTCAGCAAATCGAAAAGGAGCCGCGCTATGAAGCAGTACGTTGGTCTGGATATCTCTATGGAAGAAACCA
>NZ_PTFE01000243.1:0-1353 GCF_002936975.1 Bradyrhizobium sp. AC87j1 | reverse complement strand
ACATGGCGTAATCGCGGCTGACGTCTTCTTGCGAACACGAGGATCGGTACGATCGGCGTCAGCAAATCGAAAAGGAGCCGCGCTATGAAGCAGTACGTTGGTCTGGATATCTCTATGGAAGAAACCAGCATTTGCGTTTTAGACCAGGCTGGCGACGTGACATTTGAAGGTTGTGGGCCGACCAATCCGGAGGCGATCGCTAAGCTCCTGCGGCGCCATGCCGGCAAGGCTGAGCGGATCGTTTTTGAAACGGGCTCACTATCGAATTGGCTTTGGCATCAGCTCAGGGCGCTGGGCTTTCCGGTGATTTGCCTTGATGCGCGTCACGCCAACGCGGCGTTATCGATGCGCATCAACAAGTCGGATCAGAACGATGCCAGGGGGTTGGCTGAAATGGCTCGCATGGGATGGTACCGGGAAGTTGCCGTGAAGGGGGCGGAGAGCTGGAAAACCCGTTCGATGCTTGCGGCTCGAAGCAAGCTGGTGGATCTGCGGCGTGACCTCGACAACCAGATGCGCGGCTTGTGTAAGGGGTTGGGAATAGTACTCGGCAGGGCCGGTTCGACCAACCTGGCTCGGAAAGTCAACGCCGTGCTCGCTGAATCGCCGGATTTGCAGGATATCTTCGCGCCACTACTGCTAGCTCAGTCCTGTTTAACCGAGCAAATTGAAAAATTTGATCGAGAACTCCTGGTGATGGCGAAGGGTGACCAAACTGTTCGGCGAATGATGACCGTTCCCGGTATCGGTCCCCTGACCGCTCTGGCCTTCGTCGTTACCATCGACAACCCCGCCCGCTTCAGACATTCCGCCGACGTCGGTGCCTATCTCGGCCTGACACCAAGACGTTATCAATCCGGCGAGGTCGACCGAACTGGCCGCATCTCCAAACGCGGCAACCATCAGGTCCGGACTTATCTGTTCGAAGCCGCGAACGTCCTGCTGACCGTTGTCAGGCGAGGTTCTGCCCTCAAGCGCTGGGGCAGCAAGCTGACCAAACGGATCGGCGCCAAAAAGGCGAAGGTTGCCGTTGCTCGCAAAATGGCTGTCATCCTCCACACCATCTGGACCGATGGCACTGAGTTCCAGGCAGAGATGCGCGCCGCATGAAGCTGCCTTAAACCGACCCAGATCCGCCTTCGGCGGAACAAGCGTCCCTGCCGGGACGAGGGTGCTGGCAATCTCGAAGTCGTCCCTGCGGGCGTTACGCACCGCGCTCTTCACATCGAGATGCACACCTGTTGAACGCCATCATGCGGCGGCTGTAGAGACGACCGCGGAAAGAACCATGAACCCGGCAGTGGATCACTTTTGTCTATCGGGGTTGACATCGTGCCCGCGATTAAAGAACGG
>NZ_PTFE01000242.1:0-1357 GCF_002936975.1 Bradyrhizobium sp. AC87j1 | reverse complement strand
GCGCTAGTTCCCATGCCCCTGGGACACTGGGTCGGTGAGTCATTGTGTTCTTTCCAGGCCCGATCCGATCGAGGATGCCGCCGTGCTCGGGCCGGTCAAGGCCGAGCCTTGCGGTGGCCGCAAACTGCGGCCAGCCTCGACCGCCCCTGCGCGCGGCAGCTGCGAGATGGGCGGTCGGGACGGAAGAATGCCGGCGGCGCGGTCGAACAAAAGAATGCATCTTCCGGAGCCCGCTAAAAACTGCTTGTCGATCTCATCCGTCGTCCGCAAGTGGCCCCAATGCGCGGCGGGGAATTCGTAGAACGCAAGCATTGCGTCGCGATCTTTCGTCAGGCACTTGACCGCCTTGTCGTACTTCGCTCCGTATTTCTCGGCAAAGACGTCGATCGCCACTTCGGCCGAAGCTCGGTTGGGCGCCAAATAGACCTCGCGCAGATCCTTCTTGATGCTGGCCTGTACCGACACTGCGACTTTGTTCAAGATATTCGCGGTTTTGTGCACCCAGCACCGCTGGTGTCGCGTGGCGGGAAAGACCTCGTCGAGCGCCTTCCAGAAGCCGAGCGCGCCGTCACCGACGGCGATTTCCGGGGTGATCTTCAGCCCACGGGTTTTCGCTTCGACGAGCAGTTCGTGCCAGCTCTGCGCGCTCTCGCGCCCGCCGACCTGGAAGCCGATGAGTTCCTTCTTGCCTTCCGGCGTCGCGCCGATCAGCACCAGCATGCATTCGCTGTGGTCTTCCATGCGAGCCTGCAGGACGACGCCGTCCGCCCACACGTATACGTACCGGCGCGCCGACAGATCGCGCTTCTGCCAATGCTCGTAGTCGCTCTGCCACTCCGTCGTCAGTCTGGAAACCACCGCCGGAGAAAGATTCGGCGCATCCTTGCCCAAGAGCGCCGCCAGCGCCTCCTGGAAGTCGCCCGTCGAGATGCCTCGCAGGTACAGCACCGGCAAAAGTGCATCCAAGCTCTTCGTGCGCCGTGCCCACAACGGCAGGATCGCCGAGGTGAAGCGAATCCGCTCGCCATCGCTGGTCACCGCGCGATCCCGAATCTTTACCCGGGCGACTTCGACGGCGCCGATCCCCGTCTGGATCGTCCGCACTGGACCATGGCCGTGTCGCACGAGGCGGTCGCGGCCGTCGGGAAGCTTCAAGCCCTTCATCGCGGCGAGAAACGCCTCGGCTTCCATCTCGACAGCCTGCGCAAGCAGCTGCCGAGCACCAGATCGCAAAACATTCGTCAGTGGATCGTCGATCTCATCGGGCTGACGCAGTGGGACAACGTTGCTATGCTCGTTCATGGCGTATCGCTCTCATGTGAGGTTCTGGCAGGCTCGACACCCGCCTCGATACGCC
>NZ_PTFE01000241.1:0-1369 GCF_002936975.1 Bradyrhizobium sp. AC87j1 | reverse complement strand
TAGCCGATGGAGTGGACGCCCCCCGACGGCATCGATTGTGCCAAAATGTGGGTGTTTCAACCTAGCAAGGAGGCGTTCGTGAACGACGTTAGCATCATTGGTTTGGATTTGGCCAAGAACGTATTCCAGCTCCATGGCGCTGGGCAGGACGGAAGGACCGTTATGCGCAAGAAGCTCAACCGCAGCAGATTGCTCGAGTTTTTCGCCAAGTTGCCAAGGTGTGTGGTCGCGATGGAGGCCTGCGCCAGCGCCCATTATTGGGGACGAGAGATCGGTAAATTTGGCCACGATGTCCGGCTGATCCATCCTTCCTACGTGAAGCCCTTCGTTAAGCGTCAGAAGAACGATGCAGCGGATGCCGAAGCGATCGCCGAAGCCGCGTCTCGACCAACGATGCGCTTTGTCGGCGTCAAGAGCGCCGAGAAGCAAGCCTCTTCCATGGCATTCAAGCTTCGTGATCTCTTGGTTCGACAGCGCACACAGGCGATTAATGCTTTGCGCGGACATCTTGCGGAATACGGTTTGATCGTGGCTCAGGGTGTGAGACATATCCCCCGATTGGATAAGCTCATGGCAACATATCCTGACCTGCCCGATCTTGCCCGCGGCCTTTGCCAGAATCTCTTGAAGCATGTGGAATCCCTATCGGAGCAGATAGCAGAGCTGGAAAAAGGCCTGCGGGTGCGCGCCAGACAGGACGAAGTAGCCTCTCGCTTAATGACCATTCCGGGGATCGGGGCAATCTGCGCCACAGCGATAGAGGCCTTGTCGCCGTCGGCGGCGACTTTTTCCAAGGGGCGCGATTTTGCGGCTTGGATTGGTCTCACACCTAAACAGAATTCTTCCGGAGGCAAGGATAGGCTGGGCAAAATCTCCAGGATGGGCCGGCGAGATCTCCGGCGCCTCCTTGTGCTTGGTGCAACCGCCGTTGTGCGATGGGCAAGACGCTATGGATCGCCAGCAGGGTCCTGGCTGTCAAGAATGCTTTCGAAGAAGCCTCCAAAGCTGATCGCGGTCGCTCTAGCGAACAAAATGGCGCGCATCGCCTGGGCGTTGATGGTCCGCGGTGGCGCTTACCAAGCTCCAGCATCTGGCGCTGCGTAACGCAAGGCCAGACGCCGGGAGACGTCGGAAGTGTGGTAAGGTCTAACGGAGGGTTATGGGCAATCGGTCAGGACTGGGATTGGAAGAATCAACAGGTTGATGAGTGCCAGCGAGCACGCGTAGCCGAATTGGATCCAATCCACGCATTCCATAAGGGCCCGCGACGTGTCGAGGTCGCATCACGAGGCCGGACACACGTCAGCACCCGACCACATGCCTGTTCCGAAGTTATATTTTGCTTGCATTTACTGGGGCGTCCACACAC
>NZ_PTFE01000023.1:0-95928 GCF_002936975.1 Bradyrhizobium sp. AC87j1 | reverse complement strand
TCCTCGCGCAGGGCCGCTCCAACTCTGCAATCATTCCCGTGGTGTGGTCGGCCGCAGCCGTCGCTACGCCGATCGCGATCCTCATCGCGCTCTACGCCCGCATCGCGCATCTCGACCGCTCGATCCCGTTTGCGATCCTGGCGGTGCTGCTTGCCGCCGCCTTCGGTGCTGCGACCGAAGCGCTTACACGCCGCGAGGATCGACCGGGCGCGGCGACGTCGACCGCCCTGTTCGCGACCGGCACGCTCGGAGCGCTGGCGCTGGCGCTGACCTTCGCGCTGGAAAAGGGCTGGCTCACGATCGCGCTGGCGCTGATGTCGCTCGGCACCGCCTGGATCTCGATGCAGCGGCCGATCCCGTTCCTGCGCTGGCTCGCCGCCATCTTCGCCGGCATCGTAACCGCGCGCATCGGCTATGATCCGCGCATCGTCGGCGACGCCGTCGGGACCACGCCGATCTTCAACTGGCTGCTCTGGGGCTATGGCCTGCCGGCGGCCTCGTTCTGGGCCGCGAGCATCTTCCTGCGCCGCCGCGCCGACGATGCGCCGCTGCGCATGGTCGAAACCGCGGCGATCCTGTTCACCGCGCTGCTCGCCTTCATGGAGATCCGGCACTTTGCGACCAATGGCCGGATGACCTCGCCGCCGTCGCTGCTCGAATTCGCGCTGCAAGTCTGCGTCACGCTCGCGATGGCGATCGGGTTGGAGCGCTTGCGGCTACGCAGCCGCAGCATCGTGCACAATGTCGGCGCGGTCGTGTTGACGGCGATCGGCGGGCTCATCAGCGTGTTCGGCCTCCTGATCCTGGAGAACCCGCTGATCTGGCACATCGACGTCGGCGGCGCCGTGTTCAACCTGCTGCTGCTCGGCTATGCGCTGCCGGCCGTGCTGATGCTGCTGCTGTCCTACGCGGTGGTCGGGATGCGCGGCAAGGTCTACGCCAACACCATCGCCGGTGGCGCGCTGGTGTTCGCGCTCGCCTATGTCACGCTGGAGATCCGCCGCTTCTATCACGGCCCGATCCTCTCCACCGGCGCGACGACGGGCGCAGAGCAATACACTTATTCGATCGGCTGGCTCGCCTTCGGCGTGGTGTTGCTGGGCGTCGGCATTCTCGTCAACTCGGAGCGTGCGCGGCTGGCCTCGGCTGCCGTCATCGCGCTGACGATCCTGAAGGCCTTCGTCATCGACATGTCGACGCTGACGGGCGTCTACCGCGCGCTGTCGTTCATGTGCCTCGGCGTCGTGCTGGTCGCGATCGGCTGGCTCTACCAGCGCATCCTGTTCCGGCGGCAGATCGCACCGCCGCCGGCTCCGCAGGCGAGCGCGTAAAGATCAGGCCGCGCGGACCGATTCCAGGAACTGCGCGACCTCGACCTTCAGGCGGGTGCTGTCGGTCGCCAGCGATTTCGCCGCCGAGAGAACTTCGCCCGAGGCCGAGCCGGTGTCGATCGCGCCGCGCTGCACGTCGGTGATGTTGGACGAGACTTCCTGCGTGCCGAGCGAGGCCTGCTGGACGTTGCGCGAAATCTCCTGCGTCGCGGCGCCCTGCTCCTCGACAGCGGCGGCGATGGCCGATGACACCTCGGACAACCGCTCGATGGTGCCGCCGATCTCCTGGATGGCGCTGACGGATTCCTGCGTTGCGGCCTGGATGCCCGAGACCTGCGCGCCGATCTCGCCGGTGGCCTTCGCGGTCTGCTCGGCCAACGCCTTGACCTCGGAGGCGACGACGGCAAAGCCGCGACCGGCTTCGCCGGCGCGCGCCGCTTCGATGGTCGCATTCAGCGCCAGGAGGTTGGTCTGGCCGGCGATGGTGTTGATGAGTTCGACGACGTCGCCGATGCGGGAGGCCGCCTGCGACAGCGCGTTGACACGGTCATTGGTCCGCGCCGCCTGCTCGACGGCTTCCGCGGCCATCCGCGCCGAATCCTGCACGCGGCGGCTGATCTCGGTGATCGAGGACGACAGCTCCTCCGAGGCGGACGCCACCGCCTGGACGTTGGTGGAGGCTTCCTCGGAGGCTGCCGCAACGACGGTTGCGAGTTCCTGGCCGCGCTGCGCCGTGCCGCTCAGCGTGGCCGCGGAGGCCTCGAGTTCGGTTGAGGCCGACGACACGGTCTCGACGACCTCGCCGATCATGGCCTCGAAATTACGCGTGATGGCATCGACGCGGCGGCCGCGCTCGATTTTGGCCTCGGCGTCGCGAGCAGCCGCCTCATCGGCGGCCTTCTTGGCGATCAGTGCCTCCTTGAAGATCTGGAGCGCATCCGCCATCGAGCCGATCTCGGTCTTCTCGCCGCGATGCGGCACTTCGGCCGAGAGGTCTCCTTGGCCGAGCGACTGCATCGGACGAATGATCGAGGCGATGCCGCGAGAGACGTCGCGCACGAGATAATAGGCGGCGCCGATCGCGATCACGACCGAGAGCACGATGATGCCGACCAGCACGCGGAAGATCGTGGCGTAACTGTCGGCCGCCTGCTTGGTCTCCAGCTCAGCGCCCTGGTTATTGAGCTCGATGCCCTTCTGAAGCAGGGGATCGGCGGCCTGGGCCATCTTGGCGACCTTGGTCTGCAACATCTCGTTGGCGTCGGTCGGGAAGCGGCCGACGCTCTTGCGCGACAGCGCCATGGTCTCCTGCACGCCGTTCAGATATTCGCCCCACGCCTTGCTCCATTGCTCGTAGAGCGAGCGCTCTTCGGCGGCCGTGATCAGCGGCTCGTAGACCTTGCGCGTCTTCTCGATGCGCTCCCGCAGGGAGGCGAGGCGCTTCTCGGCGGCTTCCTTGCCTTCGGCGGTGTCCTGCATCAGGTGCAAACGGAGCGCGACGCGCAGCTCGTTGATGTCGGCGCGCATTGAGCCGAGCGCGCGCACGCTCGGCAGCCAGCTCTGTGCAATCTCGACCGTGTGAGCGTTGATATTCTGCATGGTGCCGATCGCCGTCACGCCGACACCGGCGAGCGAAAGAACGAGGACCGACAGCACGGTCAGAAGCTTGAAGACGATCGACAACTTCGACATCACACAAATCCCGATGATACCTAGCAACGCACAAATGACCTGCGCCGCTGTCGTCGCGACGGACGAGAGGGCGGAAGTCAGTTCAACAATGCTGGCTGGTTCTTATTCCGTGAGATTGCGCCCCATAATTGCAAGCAGGCGTTAACAGGAGCCTACGTAAAACTACGGGTCGGTCTCGTCGGGCGTTATTTTCTCCGCAACCGTTCTGCGACGCGAAACACGACGCGCCGCCACATGCACCGGTCGGCGGCCGCTCAGGCCGCCCGCACCGACTCCAGGAAGCGCGCGACCTCGCTCTTGAGCCGGTTGCTCTCCTGCGACAGCGCCTGCGCGGCCGAATGCACCTGCGCCGAGGCAGCCCCGGTCTCGCCGGAGCCGCGCTGGACGTCGGCGATGTTCGACGAGACCGCGGAAGTACCTTGCGCGGCGTGCTGGATGTTGCGGGAGATCTCCTGCGTGGCGGCGCCCTGTTCCTCCACCGCAGCAGCGATGGTCGACGAGATCTCCGACATCCGCGCGATGGTGTCGCCGATCTCCTTGATCGCGCCGACGGATTCGTCTGTCGCGGACTGGATCGCGCCGATGTGCTGACCGATCTCGCCGGTGGCTTTCGCGGTCTGCTCGGCAAGCGCCTTCACTTCGGTCGCGACCACCGCAAAGCCCTTGCCGGCTTCGCCCGCCCGCGCCGCTTCGATCGTCGCGTTCAGCGCCAGGAGGTTGGTTTGCGCGGCGATGGTGTTGATCAGCTCGACGACGTCGCCGATGCGGGAAGCGGCCTTGGTCAGCTCGGCGACGCGCGCATTGGTACGCTGGGCCTGCCCGACGGCGACGTCAGCGACACGCGCCGATTCCTGCACCTGGCGGCTGATCTCGGTGATCGATGACGTCATTTCCTCGCTCGCGGCCGACACCGACTGCACATTGGCGGACGCTTCCTCCGAGGCCGCCGCTACGGCGGTGGCAAGCCCGTTGCCGCGCTCTGCGGCGTGGGTCAGCGTATTCGACGATGCTTCGAGCTCGGTGGCCGCCGACGACACCATCTCGATGATCTCGCCGACCGCGCCTTCGAACGTATCGGCGAGCCGCTGCATGTCGGCCTTGCGCTGCGCGCGCCCACGGGCGTCCGCCTCGGCCTGCTCGGCGCGCAGCCGATCGGCCTCGGCCATGTTGGTCTTGAAGACCGCGACCGCGCCGGCCATCTCGCCGATCTCGTCCTTGCGCCCGACGCCGGGGATTGCGACTGACATGTCGCCCTTCGCCAAACCGGTCATCGCGCGGACCATGGCGATCAGCGCGGTCGAGATCGAGCGCCCGGTGAAAAAGGACACGCTGCCCACCAGCAGGATGGAGCATCCGAGCGCGACCCACATCCAGAGCTTGATCGAGGCCCGCATCGACTCTTCGGCGGCCTTCGCCGCGTCGTATCGCTGACTGACGCTCTTTTCGATCTCGTCGAGGACGGGCTCGATGGTGCGGAATTCCTTGGACATTGCCGAGCCGTGCGCGGCCAGATCCTGCGCGCCGACTGCCCACGCCACGAAGTCGTCCTGGTATTTGGAGAGCTTCTTGCCGATATCGGCCTTGACGGCCGGCGGGATCGCCGAAGCCTCGACTTGCCCGAAGAATTCCGTCGCCGTCTTCTTCAGGGCGTCGAGATATTTCGGGTCGCGGCGCAACATGAAGTCTTTCTCGTGACGACGCGTCGTCAGCATGCCGCTGGTGAGCCTGGGATCGTCGATCTCCTTGAGCTTGGTCTCGATATCGTGCACAGCCGTGCGCAACGAGCCTGACAACCCCAGGGTCTCGTTCAATCCAAGCTTGACCTCTGCTTGCTCGACGGCCGCAAATTCGCTCACATATCTCTCGAACCCGGTGCGGACCACTGACGCCTTTTCCCCGACCGCCGCGTATCCTGCCGCACGCGCCGCGCTGCCGAGGCGATCAAGATTGCGGGTAATGTCGGAAGCAAGTTCGGCGTGACGCTTCGCATAGGATTGATCGCGGCGGAGCTGGAAATCCTTCTCGGCCCGGCGCGCTTCGAGCAAATGCTGCGAGATCCGCTGGTTCAGATCGAACAGCCTGCGCGCCTCTTCGGCGGCGTCGCGGGACGTGTCCTGGGAGAGGCTGCCAATCTGGTAGATCGTGCCGAAGGCGACGAGCCCGATGAGGCCGAACAGTCCGATCGCCATGACCTTGTGAGTGAGGCGAATGGAAATGCCACTCATGAATGTGCTCCAACGATTGAGACGCAGTACGCGAAGGACGACTCAGCATCCGGGAAATTGCGGCAATCATGACTGCGCCGCTTTTCCGGAAGGTTAACCCTGCGCGCGACGGTCGCGGCGGCGAGATACGCGCGCGAGCAACCGCCGCGCATTCACGCGTGATGGTTGCAAGCAGGACCTGCCGAAAGACGCCAACTCAGGCGGCGCGCACGGTGCCGAGAAACTTGCCGACCTCGAGCTTGAGGCGGTTGCTGTCGCCGGACAGCGATTGCGCCGCCGCCAGCACCTGCGTGGACGCCGAGCCGGTTTCGCTCGCGCCGTGCTGCACGTCGGTGATGTTGGACGACACCTGATGAGTGCCCTCCGCCGCCTGCTGCACGTTGCGGGAAATCTCCTGCGTCGCCGCGCCCTGCTCTTCGACGGCAGCTGCGATGGTCGAGGAGATCTCCGACAGCTTCTCGATGGTGTCGCTGATGTCCCTGATGGCGCCGACTGAATACTCGGTCGCAGTCTGGATGCTGGCGATCTGCTGGCCGATCTCGCCGGTCGCCTTCGCAGTCTGCTCGGCGAGCGCCTTGACCTCGGAGGCGACAACGGCAAAGCCGCGGCCCGCCTCGCCGGCGCGCGCGGCCTCGATGGTCGCATTGAGCGCCAGGAGATTGGTCTGGCCGGCGATGGTGTTGATCAGCTCGACCACGTCGCCGATCCGCGCCGCCGCCTTCGACAATTCGCCGACGCGATCGGTCGTGGTGCGGGCCTGGCTGACCGCTTCGCTGGCGACGCGCGCGGATTCCTGCACCTGGCGGCTGATTTCGGTGATCGACGACGACAGCTCCTCGGTCGCCGACGCCACCGATTGCACGTTGGTGGACGCCTCTTCGGAGGCGGCAGCAACCATGGTGGTGAGCTCCTGTCCGCGCGCCGCAGTCGACGTGAGCGTCGACGCAGACGCTTCCAGTTCAGTCGCGGCCGATGACACGGTATCGACGATCTCGCCGATCGCTGCCTCGAAGCCATCGGCCAGCTTGTACATCTCGGCCTTGCGTTGCGCGGCTGCAGCCTGATCCTGCCTGATCTTGGCCTCGGCCTCCTCGCGCGTCTTCTGTTCGGACACGATCTTGAACTTCTCGACAGCCGCCGCGACACCACCGACCTCGTCCTTGCGGCCGAGACCGGGCAGCACCACGGAAAAGTCGCCGCCGGCGAGCTTGTCCATGGCCACCGTGAGCGCGCGGATCGGCCGTGCGATGGTCAGGAACGACATCAGCCAGGAGCCGAGGAGGACGAGCGCCGTGAAAGCGCCGATGACCATTGCGATATGCTCGCTGGACGCCATCTCCCGAGCGGAGGCCGCAACCTCCTCTTCGCTTCTGTGCCTGGCGACGTCGGCAATCTGATTGGAAGCCTGGTCCATCTCGCCTGCGATCGGCAACGTGACCTCGCGGGCAAGACGCGTCCCCTCATCGACGAGCTTGGCGAGGCGAGCAGCGGCATCCTCGCCCGTGAGAGCCAGGGCGGCACCGCGCACGGATGCGAGCTGCTGAGCTCCCTTGAGATAGTTCGCCGTGAGGACCTTGAGCTTCTCTATCCTCGCGCGGTTTTCCGGCACGCGCGAGAGCGTGAGCATTGCGTCGGCAACCTTCACCAAATGACCGGCGCGTTCGACCAGCGCGTCGCGCGCCCTCTGCAGTTCATCTGAATTATTGGCGAGGCGGATGTCGCGTGCGGCGAGTTGCATGGTGCGCGCTGCGAGCTTGGATTCGACTGCCTCGCGCGCCAGCTCCTGCTGCTCGGACGCCGTCTGGCTGGACCGGCGCACGTTGCCGTTTCCGATCACCTGACCCGCGATCATCGCGAGGACCAGGAGGATGCCGAGCGCCGATGAGATCGCCAGCTTGGTCCCAATCCGCAAATTCTGAACGAGGCTCAACATGGGCATGCTTCCCCCTAGGGAATGCGCGGCCGGGTCATTGCCAGCCGCCCTCGGCGTTGATCGCCCTTGTCCGAAAAGTATGCGTTCGCCATTCCAATTTGGTTAACGCGACCTCCGGGCAACTACTGGATCGGTAGGAAAATCCCTTGAATTTCAGCACGGTATGCGCGCTTAACAGGTTAATCACACGCAGTGATAGGAGCCCCGCTCTGCTGCGTTACGCTCTCGCCGACGAGGCTGATGCGAAAGACCGGCTTCTTGTCCTCGTCGAGCAGCTCCATGCACCACTCGGCGTTCGGCTTCAGGCCGCGCGCGATGCCGCCGAGCAGATTGGCGCAGACCTCGGTCATCTCGGTCCAGGCGGCTGTGCGATCCTCGAACTCGTACGGCTGGTCGGCGGCGCCAGAATAGCGACCGGTGCTGATGCGGAAAAAGTACAGCGACATCGTTGAACCCTTTTATCGGGCCGCGCCCCCCGGCCGTCCGCAAACTGGGGCGCGAACAGCTACCAACGCATGAAAGCCGCCGTCCGTATGACTACGGCGCGGCGGCTTGGCGTTCGATGGACTTTTTCAACGACAAAGTGCGCGGACCGTCCCGCGCAGCCCTCTCACTGGGTGGAACGGCGCAGCTCCAGCGGACCCTCGTTCCTGGCGGGCTCCGACTTGATCTCCGACTTCACCGGCTCGAGCCGGCTGCTCTCGACACGCGGCGTCTCGACGCGCGCGGCGACTTCGGTGTTGGTCGCGCCGACGGAACCGGTGTGCTCTGTCCTGTGCAGCGAGCGCGGACGCGCCGCAGCGCGCGCCATCAGCATCTGGTTGCCACCCTGGTGATGGAAGTCGCAATAGGCGAAGCCCATCCCCGACACCGAGCCGCGGAAGCTGCGATCGTCGGTCTTTTCCAGGTTGAAACACGGCTCGAACGGAATGCCCTTGATCGAGGCGCAGACGTTCTGGCCACGGATCTGGAGCGTATTGCCCGGCAGGCGGAGATGCTTGACCGGGCCCGCGCCGGAGAACTGCACCGCGCCGGCCGCGCCGAGATCGTCCAGGATGCGGCCCGCGCCGCGGGTGCCGTCGAAACAGGTGAAGGCAAACACCTTGCCCGCCACGAAGCGACGCGCCTCGTCGGCGTTCATGCCTCCGGCAAGGGCCGGCGCAAACGTTGCTGCCGCCGTGACAGCCCCCAACACAATACGCGCAAGCATGCTCAACTCCGAACCAACCCCCGCAGCGGGCGATGCCTTATCTCTTCACCCGCTGCTTACCATACTAACCATGGCGACATTGAAGCAGCTTGGTTGGTAAAGTCTGAACGCCGTTAGACAATTTTTACCACGATGCGGCCGCGGACCTGGCCCGCCAGGATTTTCGCGCCCCATTCCGGCACCTCATCAAGAGGGATTTCGTGAGTGATTTCAGTTAGTTTGGTCCGATCCAGATCTGACGCCAGGCGCTGCCACGCGGCTTTCCGCGGCTCGATCGGGCACATCACGGAATCGATGCCGAGAAGGCACACCCCGCGCAAAATGAAAGGTGCGACAGACGATGGCAGGTCCAGGCCGGCGGCCAAGCCGCAGGCCGCGATCGCCCCGCCGTATTTCGTCATCGACAGCAGATTCGCCAGTGTGGTCGAGCCGACGCTGTCGACGCCACCCGCCCAGCGCTCCTTTGCGATCGGCTTGGCCGGCGCCGACAATTCGTTGCGGTCGACGATTTCGGCTGCTCCGAGATGCTTCAGATAGTCAGCCTCCGAGGCGCGGCCGGTCGAAGCGATGACGTGGTAGCCGAGCTTCGAGAGCACGGCGATCGCGACCGAGCCGACGCCGCCGGCGGCGCCCGTCACCACCACAGGGCCGCTCTTTGGCGAGAGACCGTGCTTCTCCAGTGCCAGCACCGAGAGCATCGCAGTGAAGCCGGCGGTGCCGATCGCCATGGCATCGCGTGCCGACAGGCCTTGCGGCAAGGCCACCAGCCAGTCGCCCTTCACCCGCGCCATCTCGGCATAGGCGCCGAGATGGGTCTCGCCCATGCCCCAGCCGGTGCAGACGACCTTGTCGCCGGCCTTCCATTGCGGATGCGAGGATTGCTCGACCGTGCCGGCGAAGTCGATGCCGGCGATCATCGGGAAGCGGCGCACCACCGGCGCCTTGCCGGTGAGCGCGAGGCCGTCCTTGTAGTTCAGCGTCGACCATTCCACGCGGACGGTGACGTCGCCGTCCATCAGCTCGGCTTCATCGAACTGCGTCAGCGCGGCGGTGGTGCCCTTGTCCGCCTTGTCGATCCGGATCGCCTTAAATGTGGCCACGACTGAACTCCCTGACTTGTTTGTCGGGGATGTTTAGCCGATCACACAGGCTGCGCAACCGCCCGAACGACAGGTTTCTCCACGATCGGAAGATTGATCAGCGCGGAAAGCACGCCGAACAGGATCGAGAGCCACCAGATCGGCGTATAGGAACCGAAGCGCTCGAAGACGATGCCCCCTAACCAGACGCCGAGGAAGCCGCCGACCTGATGGCTGACGAAGGCAAAGCCATACAGCGTCGCAAGCCAGCGCGTGCCGAACATCAGCGCCACCAGCGCCGAGGTCGGCGGCACCGTGGACAGCCAGGTCAGGCCGGAGACCGCACCGAACGCGATCGCCGAGAACGGTGTGATCGGGAACGAGATGAAGGCGAGGGTCGCGAGCGCACGCGTGAAGTAGATGGCCGAGAGGATGTAGCGCTTGGGCAGCGAGTTCTGGAGATAGCCGACGCTGAGCGAGCCGATGATGTTGAACAGGCCGATCGCCGCGATCACCCAGCCTCCGGTTTGCGTCGAGATGCCGCGATCGACCAGGAAGGCCGGCAGATGCACGGTGATGAAGGCGAGCTGGAATCCGCAGGTGAAGAAGCCGAGCACCAGCAGCACATAGGAGCGGTGACCGAAGGCTTCGGCGAGTGCCCTGGTGATGGTCTGCTCATCCGCCGGCGTCGCATTGGCCGTCGCTGCGGCCGGCGGCGTCGAGAGCGCCAGTGACAGCGGGATGATCAGCAACATCAGGAAGCCGAACACGGAGAGTGCCTGCTGCCAGCCGAAATTGTCGATCAACGCGACGCCGATCGGTGCGAACAGGAACTGGCCGAACGAACCAGCCGCCGTGCCGGCGCCGAGCGCGAGGCCGCGCTTCTCGGCCGGCAGCAGCTTGGTGAATGCCGACAGCACCAGATTGAACGAGCAGCCGGCAAGACCAAAGCCGACCATGACGCCGGCACCGATGTTGAGCGACAGCGGCGTCGAGGAATAGCGCATCAGCAAGAGGCCGCCGGCATAGAGCAGCGCGCCGACGCACATCACCCGGAACAGGCCGAAGCGATCGGCGACCGCGCCGGCGATGGGCTGGCCCAGTCCCCACAGCAAATTCTGAAAGGCGATGGCGAGGCCAAACACGTCGCGGCCCCAGGAGAATTCATGGCTCATCGGCTGCACGAAGAAACCGAGCGCCGAGCGCGGGCCAAAGCCGAGCATGCCGATCGCGCAGCCGCACAAAATGATGACGGCGGGGGTACGCCAGCTGGAGGAACGTGAGGCCGGAGCGAGTTCGCCCACTGATGTCGACATGGTATTCCCCGTCTGTCATTGGCGGATTCGCAAAGAGGCGGCCGCGAACGCGACATTTAATGCATTTGCATTAAAATCCCAAATCAAAAACGGTTGCATTCCACGAGGGGCTGCCGCGGGAGCATTGCGTTTCAATCTGGCCTCGCCCGACGCGTCGGACGACGATCTGACGAGATTGTGTGCGGCAGGACCTAGCCGTCTTCGGCAGAGCGTGCTATTTTTGATTTACTCATATTGAGCATATATGAGATTCGATGAAACCCGCTCCGGCCCCTCGGCCGGATTACTCAGGCCCTACATATACTCATATTGAGTACAAATGACATGCGAGGGAGGCTTTGATGCCGATCACTGAAATCTACGGTCCAGACGATTTTGCCAACCGGCCGCAGGGCCATCTCGCCTCCTCTCCCCGCCCCGCACCGGCGCCCACAGCGCGCGCGCTGCCGACGCCCTCGCTGGAATGGACGGCGGAGGTCGAACGCGCCACCGCCCCGCTCTATGAGCGCGTGAAGCACGTCATCCCCCCGATCCAGTGGCCGCTGATGGCGCCGACGATCAAGGCGATCAACGAGCTGAAGCGCGCGCGGGGCGCGGTGATCCTCGCGCACAACTACCAGGCGCCAGAGATCTTCCACTGCGTCGCCGACATCGGTGGCGACTCGCTGCAGCTCGCGGTGGAAGCCACCAAGGTGGAGGCCAATGTCATCGTCCAGTGCGGCGTGCACTTCATGGCGGAGACCTCAAAACTGCTCAACCCGGACAAGATGGTGCTGATCCCGGACTCGCGCGCCGGCTGCTCGCTAGCCGCCAGCATCACCGGCGCCGACGTTCGGCTGCTCCGCGAAAAATTTCCGGGCGTGCCTGTCGTCGCCTATGTCAACACCTCGGCGGAGGTGAAGGCCGAGGTCGATATCTGCTGCACGTCCTCGAACGCGGTGCAGGTGGTCGAGAGCCTGAACGCGCCAACCGTGATCTTCCTGCCCGATCGCTATCTCGCCACTTACGTGGCCTCGAAGACCGACGTGAAGATCATCGCCTGGAAGGGCGCCTGCGAGGTGCACGAGCGCTTCAAGGGCGAAGAGCTGCGCGCCTTTCGCGAGGCCGATCCGTCCGTCCAGATCATCGCGCATCCGGAATGTCCGCCGGACGTGCTGGCAGAGGCCGACTTTACCGGCTCGACCGCGCACATGATCAACTGGGTGCGCGAAAAGCGGCCGCGACGGCTGGTGATGATCACGGAATGCTCGATGGCCGACAATGTGCGCGCCGAGCTGCCTGACGTGGAGATGCTGCGCCCCTGCAATCTCTGCCCGCACATGAAGCGCATCACGCTCGCGAACATTTTGGACAGCCTGCTGACGCTCCGCGAGGAGGTGACGATCGATCCCGCGCTTGCGGATCGCGCAAGGCGCTCGGTCGAGCGGATGATCAATCTGAAGAACTAAAGGCAACCCGCAGCAGCAAACACCGCTGTCGTCCCGGACAAGTGAAGCGAAGCGTAGCGCAGATCCGTGTGTTGCGAAGAAAGGCAACGCGCAGCTTCGCACAACAACATCCGCCGCGGCGTATGGGTCCCCGCGTTCGCAGGGACCACGGCGGAGTCAATGGCGAGAACAATGACCAACAACATCCACAACCTCACCCGCACCGACGACATCGTCATCGTCGGCGGCGGCCTTGCCGGACTGTTCTGCGCGCTGAAGCTCGCGCCGCGGCCGGTGACCTTGATCTCGGCCGCGCCGCTCGGACAGGGCGCATCATCCGCATGGGCGCAAGGCGGCATCGCCGCGGCGGTCGCCGAGGGCGACACGCCCGAAGCCCACGCCGCCGACACCATCGCGGTCGGCGGCGGCCTCGTCGACGAGGCGGTCGCACTTGGGATCGCGCGCGAGGCCGCGCCGCGCATCCACGATCTCTTGAGCTATGGCGTCCCCTTCGATCGCGATCTCGAAGGCAGGCTCGCCGTGGGACGCGAAGCGGCACATTCGGCCCGGCGCATCGTGCATGTGCGAGGCGATGGTGCCGGTGCCGCGATCATCGCGGCCTTGAGCGAAGCGGTACGTCGCACACCCTCGATCCGCGTCATCGAAGGGCTCGTCGCCGAAGCCCTCTTGACCGAGAACGGTACCGTCGCCGGTCTACAATTGCGCGAAGCCGGCAATCCCGCGGCACGGCCGTTCCTGCTCGCTGCGCGCGCGGTGGTGCTTGCCACCGGCGGCATTGGACATCTCTATGCCGTCACCACCAATCCGCTCGAGGCCAGCGGCTCCGGCCTCGCCATCGCCGCGCGTGCCGGTGCCGTGATCGCCGATCCGGAATTCGTGCAGTTCCATCCAACTGCCATCATGGTCGGCCGCGATCCGGCACCGCTCGCGACCGAAGCACTGCGTGGCGAAGGCGCGACGCTGATCAACGGCAATGGCGAGCGTTTCATGATTGCGCGTCATCCGCTCGCGGAGCTTGCGCCGCGCGACATCGTGGCGCGCAGCGTATTCGCCGAGATTGCGGCCGAGCGCGGCGCCTTCCTCGATGCGCGGCAGGCGCTGGGCGCCCGCTTCGCCGACAAATTTCCGACCGTGCATGCGAGCTGCATCGCCGCCGGCATCGATCCGGCCACGCAAGTCATCCCCATTGCGCCCGCCGCGCATTACCACATGGGCGGCATCGCGGTGGACGGACGCGGCCGCAGCTCGATCGATGGGCTCTGGGCCGGTGGCGAAGTGTCGTCGACCGGCGCGCACGGCGCCAACCGGCTCGCCTCGAATTCGTTGCTCGAAGCCGTGGTCTGCGCCGCGCGCATCGCCGACGACATCGCCGGCTGCTCGATCCCCACGCCTGCCCGCCTCCCCGACGCATTGGTGACACCGCGCGGCGGCACGGCGGATGCTCTGGCCGGGAAGCGGCTGCGCGCAATGATGAGCGCGCATGTCGGCGTGATCCGCGAGGACGACGGCCTCACCGAGGCCGTGCACCACTTCGCTGCGCTCGAACGCGAGGCGACGAGCATCGCGCTCCGCAACATGGCGATTTCGGCCCTGCTCGTTGCCGCCTCGGCGTGGAGCCGGCGCGAGAGCCGCGGCGCGCATTTCCGCTCCGACCATCCCGCTGACGTCCCAGCGCTGGCGCAGCGAACGATGACGACGCTCACGGCGGCGCGCGAGATCGCGGAAAGCCTGAACTTCCTGCCGCGCGTTGCGCAACCCATGATCGCTTGATGGAGTCCCCATGATCACCCCGACCTCACTGCTCAACCCCGACGCCTTTCTCTCGCCGCTTGCGATCGACGAAGCGGTGCAGCGCGCGCTCGACGAGGACCTCGGCCGCGCCGGCGATATCACCTCGCTGGCGACAATCCCGGAAGCGACCAGGGCGCAAGCCATTCTGGTCGCGCGCCAGTCCGGCGTGATCGCCGGATTGCCGCTGGCACTCGCGACATTGCAAAAACTCTCCTCCGACATCGACGTGCGCGCGCATGTCCGTGACGCCGCACGCGTTGTCCGCGGACAGCAGGTGCTGACGATCTCGGGCCCTGCGCGCGCCATTCTCACCGCGGAGCGGACCGCGCTGAATTTCGTCGGCCGCCTGTCGGGCGTCGCGACGCTCACGGCCGACTATGTCGCCCGCACCGAAGGCACGAAAATGCGCATCTGCTGCACGCGCAAGACCACGCCGGGGCTGCGCGCGCTGGAGAAATACGCCGTGCGCTGCGGGGGCGGCTTCAATCACCGCTTCGGCCTCGACGATGCGATCCTGATCAAGGACAACCACATCGCGGTCGCCGGCGGCATCGGTGCGGTGCTGGAGCGCGCCCGCGCCCATGCCGGCCATCTCGTCAAGATCGAGATAGAGGTTGATACGCTGGGGCAATTGCGCGAGGTGCTCGATACCGGACTTGCCGACGCCGTGCTGCTCGACAACATGGACCTTGCGACATTGCGCGAGGCCGTCAGGGTCAACGAGGGTCGTCTCAAGCTGGAGGCGTCAGGCGGCGTCACGCTGGACTCGATCGCGGCCATCGCGGCGACCGGCGTTGACTACGCTTCGGCGGGCGCGCTGACGCATTCGGCGCCGAACTTCGATTGCGCGCTGGATATCGAGGCTTGAGGCGGCGCGAGATCGTCATGCCCGGGACAAGCCCGGCCATGACGCAGTGGACTAACTACCGCCGCTCAGTATTACCCATCTCGGCGGAGCTCTTTGCTTCCTGCGCCAGCTCGGCCGACAGCGCGGCGGTCTGGGCCGGGGTGCCCCAACTCGGTTCCTCGCTGCCGTCGCCCCAGGCGCGCGGGCGGTAGAAGGTGTGCACGCCGGTTTTGTACATCTTCTTCATCTCGGCGACCCAGGACGGGCGCACCCAGTAGGCATGATAGTGCGTGGACTTGCCAACCTCGGGCAGCCAGATCTGGCCGTCGAGCATCGCCTTCGCGATCTTCTTGGCGCGCTCCCACATCTCGGGCTCGCGGATCACATCGGCATTGTTGTCGCAGGCGAAGGTGAACTGGCAGGCGAGATGACGGTGCTTGTTCTGATAGACCGCTCCGCACACGGTATCGGGATATTTGCCGGAGAACACGCGGTTCATCACGACTTGCGCCACCGCCATCTGGCCGCGCACGGCCTCGCCGCGCGACTCGAAATAGACGGCTTCCGCAAGGCACTTCTCGGACTTCGCGCGCGACTTGTCGTCGAGCGCGAGACGCTCCGCCGGCGATCTGGCGCGCTGGTTGTCGGCGTTGACCTCGCCCTTCGGCGCGACGCTCTCGCCGCTCTCGATATCCTTGGCGATGTCCACTGTGGGCGGCGACAGCGAGGCCGTCACCTTCATGTCGGGATCGGGCATCACGATCAGCGGCTCGGCGCCGGGCTGCCAGCTCTCGATGCTTTCGAGATTGCCGCCGAGCGAGGAGCTGCCGAAGAACAGGTTGGAGGTCTTGACGCTGAAGGGATCCCGCACCGGCGTCGTCGGCGCAGTGGTCCGCTTAAGCGCCTCGAGCGGTTGCACCGCGAACGCGCGCGCGGCGTCGCTGGCCCGCGGGGCATTGGTG
The DNA here is from genome assembly GCF_002936975.1 of Bradyrhizobium sp. AC87j1. Classification (NCBI taxonomy): domain Bacteria; kingdom Pseudomonadati; phylum Pseudomonadota; class Alphaproteobacteria; order Hyphomicrobiales; family Nitrobacteraceae; genus Bradyrhizobium; species Bradyrhizobium sp. AC87j1. The sequence goes on along the minus strand of NZ_PTFE01000023.1, from coordinate 80,094 downwards.
TATTGCGGCAGCGGTGGCGCGCGGAGCGCCTCCTGGAGCTCGGGATCGAGCGCGGCCGCGGATTCCGGCGACATCGCCTGCGGCAGCGCGGCGGTCTTGGCGCCGAACACCGAGCTGTTCGACGTCGTGGGATCTTGCTGCGCCGGTGCCGCAGCGGGCGCTTCGGGAGTCTCGGTCGGTGCAACGGTGGCGAGGCGATCACCCTTCATGGAGCGATCGACCTTGGGAAAGTCGGAAGCCTGGTAGCGCGGCGCAGTCTGCAGCGCCGGATTGCGGCTGATCGCGCCGGTGACGTCGCGGCCATCGAGGCTCGCCAGGCGAACCATCGCGCTTTGCGGAGCCGAGGTGCCGATGGGGCGGGAAAAACTGTAGGTCGCGAGCTGGATCGAGGACGCCGCGGAGAACACCTGCTTCTGCCAACGCTCGGCGACGCCGGGTTGGCGCGCCAGCAGAGAAGCAATATCCTGATAGCCGGTCTCTCTCGGCATCAATGCGAAGATGCAGAGACCGATGCCGAAGGACGCGAACCGCGCGCCCTTCGGATGGTTACGCAACACAGACATCGATACGCTCACGCTACGCTTACGCCAGAAAAATCGAAACGCAGTACATCCGTGCAATTCGATCTTTATCGTAAGTATCCAATTTAGGTTGCCGGGGCGTTAATCGGCGTTGCGCGTGCGGCACACTCAAGCGATTGCAGGTGTTTTCACGGGGTGATCGCGCACGGTGGTAAATGCGTCGTCACGTGAAGCGGTAAACAACCGGTCAACGCGAATGGTGAAGGAACTCTTGCTGGCGCGTATCATTACGGGACGCGCGCGTGGTTCCTAGTTGTCCGAGCTTCCACCTCGTCATTGCGAGGAGCTCTTGCGACGAAGCAATCCAGGCTGCCGCCGTGGAGAGATTCTGGGTTGCTTCGCTGCGCTCGCCATGACGGGTTGGCGAGAGCATCGCGAAAACGAAAAAGAGGCGGGGTTTTGGCCCCGCCTCTTTCATTCCAGCATTCTAGTTCTGCTTACGCCTGGCTGGCGATCGCCTTGCCGAGTGCGGCTTGCGCCGCTGCGAGCCGGGCGATCGGCACGCGGTAGGGCGAGCAGGAGACGTAGTCGAGGCCGATGTTGTGGCAGAAGGCGACGGAAGCGGGATCGCCGCCGTGCTCGCCGCAGATGCCGACCTTGAGCTTCGCCCGAGTCTTGCGGCCGCGCGCGACGCCGATCTTGACGAGCTCGCCGACGCCTTCCTGGTCCAGCGCGACGAAGGGATCGACCGACAGGATGCCCTTCGCCACGTAGGGACCGAGGAAGCTCGCCGCGTCGTCGCGGCTGATGCCGTAGGTGGTCTGCGTGAGGTCGTTGGTGCCGAACGAGAAGAACTCGGCCGACTCTGCGATCTCGGCCGCGAGCAGACAGGCGCGCGGCAGCTCGATCATGGTGCCGACCTGATAGGTCAGCTTGGTGTTGGTGTCGCGCATCACCGCCTGCGCGGTCGTATCGATCCGCGCCTTGACGAGGTCGAGCTCCATCTTGGTCGCGATCAGCGGCACCATCACCTCGAGGCCGACGGCCTTGCCGGTGCGCTTCTCGGCTTCGACCGCCGCCTCGAAGATCGCACGCGCCTGCATCTCGGCGATCTCCGGATAGGCGATCGCGATGCGGCAGCCGCGGAAGCCGAGCATCGGATTGAACTCCGAGAGCTCGCGCGCGCGGTCAGCCAGGCGCCGCGGGTCGGTATTCATGGCGCGTGCCACTTCCTCGACCTCGGCGTGGGTGTGCGGCAGGAACTCGTGCAGCGGCGGATCGAGCAGTCGAATCGTGACGGGCAGGCCTTTCATGATCTCGAACAGCTCGACGAAGTCGGCGCGCTGCATCGGCAGCAGTTTTGCGAGCGCCGCGCGGCGGGACTGCTCGTCCTCGGAGAGGATCATCTCGCGCACCGTGCGGATGCGGGTCTCTTCGAAGAACATGTGCTCGGTGCGGCACAGGCCGATGCCTTCGGCGCCGAACTTGATCGCGGTGCGCGCGTCGTCGGGCGTGTCGCCGTTGACGCGGACGCCGATCTTGCGAACCTGGTCAGCCCAGGCCATCAGCGTGCCGAACTCGCCGGATAGCTCCGGCTCGATCATCGGCATGCGGCCAGCGAGAACCTGGCCGAGCGAGCCGTCGATGGTGATGACGTCGCCGGTCTTGAAGGTGCGCGAACCGATGCTCATGGTGCCGCGGCCGTAATCGACGCGGATGGTGCCGCAGCCGGAGACGCAGGGCTTGCCCATGCCGCGCGCGACCACCGCCGCGTGCGAGGTCATGCCGCCGCGCGTGGTCAAAATGCCTTCGGCGGCGTGCATGCCGTGGATGTCTTCCGGGCTGGTCTCGATGCGGACCAGAATCACCTTGCGCCCGTCGGCCTGAAGCTTGGCGGCCTCGTCCGAGGAAAACACGATCTCGCCGGAAGCAGCACCCGGGGATGCCGGCAGGCCGGTCGCGATCACGTCGCGCTTGGCGTTGGGATCGATGGTCGGATGCAGCAGCTGATCGAGCGAAGCCGGATCAATCCGCGTCACCGCTTCCTTCTTCGAGATCAGGCCTTCATTGGCGAGCTCGACCGCGATGCGCAGCGCCGCTTTCGCGGTGCGCTTGCCGCCGCGGGTCTGCAGCATCCAGAGCTTGCCGCGCTCGACGGTGAACTCCATGTCCTGCATGTCGCGGTAGTGCTTCTCGAGCTGCGTGTAGATCCGCGTCAGCTCCTTGAAGGCCTCCGGCATGGCCGCTTCCATCGACGCCTTGTCGGAGCCCGATTCCTGGCGCGCTTCCTCGGTGATGTCCTGCGGCGTGCGGATGCCCGCCACCACGTCCTCACCTTGCGCGTTGATCAGGAACTCGCCGTAGAGCTTGCTCTCGCCGGTCGAGGGGTTGCGGGTGAAGGCAACGCCGGTCGCCGAGGTCTCGCCCATGTTGCCGAACACCATGGCCTGCACGTTGACCGCGGTGCCCCAGGATTCCGGAATGTCGTGCAGCTTGCGATAAGTCACCGCGCGCGCGTTCATCCAGGATGAGAACACCGCGCCGATCGCGCCCCAGAGCTGATCGTGCGGGTCCTGCGGGAAGTCCTTGCCGGTTTCGCGCGCGACGGCGTCCTTGTACTTGCCGACCAGCTCGACCCAATCCTCGGCGGAGAGGTCGGTATCGAGGGTATAGCCCTGGCCGTCCTTGAAGGTGTCGAGGATTTCCTCGAAGTGATGATGCTCGAAACCGAGCACCACGTCCGAATACATGGTGATGAAGCGGCGATAGCTGTCATAGGCGAAGCGGCGGTCACCCGACAATTCCGACAGCGCTTCCACGGTCTGGTCGTTGAGGCCGAGATTGAGCACGGTGTCCATCATGCCCGGCATCGAGGCGCGCGCGCCGGAGCGCACGGAGACGAGCAGCGGGTTCCTGGCATCGCCGAAGATCTTGCCGGTCAACTTGCCGACATAGTCGAGCGCCTTCTCAACCTGCGACTGCAATTCCTTCGGATAGGATTTGTCGTGCGCGTAGAAATACGTGCAGACCGAGGTCGGGAGGGTGAAGCCCGGAGGCACCGGCAGGCCGAGATTGGCCATCTCGGCGAGGTTCGCGCCCTTGCCACCGAGCAGGTCGCGCATCTCCGTGCGGCCTTCGGCCTTGCCGTCACCGAACGTGTAGACCCATTTGCCGGCCTTGCCCGCGGCTGGCGCGGCCTTGGCTGGTGCAGCCTTCTTCGGTGCAGGCTTCGCGGCGACCTTCGGCAGAGCCGCCTTGGTCACAGCCTTCGCAGCCGGCTTGGCAGCAGCCTTTGCGGCAGCTTTGGCGACCGGCTTGGGCGCGCTCTTGGCAAGCGGCTTGCGGGCTGCCGGCGCGGCTTTCGCCTTGGCGGAAGACTTTGATTTCGCTGGAGTTTTATTGGGCTTCGAGGCGGCTTTGGCCATAGCTTGCACACAACCTGCGAGAGGAATGGGAATTCGCGGGCCTTACACCATTTTGGGCGGGCCCGCGCAAGTCGGACAGTTCCGGAAAATGAACGCCTAGAAGCGGAGCCATTTCAGGAGCCCGAGCCCGATCGCACCGTTCACAATGAGGAAGATCGCGACGATCAGGTTGAGGAGTCGCGGCATGATCAGGATGAGCACGCCCGCAATCAACGACAGGATCGGCGAAATGTGGGCGACGGTGATGTGCATGAACTATCTTTCTGTGGAGGTGGGGCGAATCGCGGGCGGATCATAGCCCTACCGGTTCCGCGAGTAGAGACGCGCAAGACGCGATGCGAGTTCCGGCACCCACGAAAACTGCCTGAAATTGCCGCGAATGCGGCAGGCCTTTTCCCGGAACATTGCGAAGGGTGCATGCATTGGCCAACCGGTCGCGCCATTGACGCGTCCGAAAATAAAATCACGTCGAAGGAGTTGTCCATGCGGAACAAGATTCTCGCTCTTGCAGCGCTCGCGGCCGCGATCGGCTCGCCCCTTGCGGCGCAGGCGCAAAGCGGTGTCACCGTCGGACGCGCGCCCGCCGTGGTCGACAGCGCGCCGACCATTGCGGCCGATCAGCGGCCGGCCTTCCGCGACTATGTCGTCGAGCAACGTGTGCCAGCCTTCCGCATTCCGGATCGCATCGTGGTCGGCGCCACCCTACCCGAAAGCGGCGTCACTTATTATGACGTGCCGCAACGCTTCGGCGCCACCACCTATCGCTACACCGTCGTGAACGGCGAAACCGTGCTGGTCGAGCCGCGCTCGCGCCGCATCGTCGAGGTGCTGGACTGACATCGACTGGCTGACATCGACTAGATGTCCGGCGCGTCACATCAGGCTGGCGCGAGCAGTGTTAAATCGGACATCAGGCCCCGCCCGGTCCTTCCCCCCGCCGGGCGGGGCTCTTTTTGGGCAGGCGTTCGTGCTGGCGCGCTCGTGTCTCGGACAAGGCGCAACGCGCAAGCGTTGCGACGCAGAGCCGGGACCCAGAAGCTCCGAGACGCGGCCGGCATGGGCCCCGGCTCTGCAGCGCACCGCCAAGTGGCGCTGCGCTGCGTCCGGGGCGCGAAAGCCGCAATAGCCGCGGCCTCAATCCTGGATCTTCGAGAAATCCGCCACCGCACGCGTGGCGCTGCGGATCTCGTTCAGCAGCTTCAGGCGGTTCTCGCGCACCTTGGCATCGTCGTCGTTGACGCGAACCTTGTCGAAGAACGCATCGACCGGCGGACGCAGCTTTGCCATCGCGCTCATCGCAGCGGCGAAGTCTTCCTTGGCGACGGCAGCGCTGGCTTCCGCCTGCACCTCGCCGATCGCCTTTGCCAGCGCCTTCTCCTCGGCCAGGCTGTAAAGCGCAGCATCGGGCGCGCCTTCGAAGCTGCGCTTGTCCTTCTTCTCCTCGATCGAGAGGATGTTGCTGGCGCGCTTGGTGCCGGCGAGCAGATTCTTGCCGTCATCGGTGTCGAGGAATTTTCCGAGCGCCTCGACGCGGCGGACGATCATCAGCAGATCATCCTGGCCGCCCAGCGCGAACACGGCATCGACGAGATCATGACGCGCGCCCTGCTCGCGAAGTTGGACTTTCAGGCGGTCGGCAAAGAAGGCGAGCAGATCGCTCGGAAGCTTCTGCGCATCGGCAGGCTTCAACAACAAGCCCGCAAGTGCGGAAGCCGCGACTTTCGTGAGCGAGAGACGCAGCGCGTTTTCGGCGATCAGCCTGATCACGCCCAGCGCTGCACGACGCAGCGCATACGGGTCCTTGCTCCCCGTCGGCTTCTCGTCGATGGCCCAGAAGCCAACAAGCGTATCGATCTTGTCCGCCAAAGCCACCGCGACGCTCACAGGATCGGTCGGCACGCGATCGGCGGGACCCTGCGGCTTGTAATGCTCCTCGCAGGCAGCGGCGACGGAGGCATCCTCGCCCTGCGCCAGCGCGTAGTACTTGCCCATCAGGCCCTGCACCTCAGGGAATTCGCCGACGACTTCGGCCAGCAGATCCGCCTTGGCCAGATGCGCGGCGCGCGTCGCCTTGACCACGTCGGCACCGACCAGCGGCGCGATCTCGGCAGCAAGGCGTTCGATCCGCTTGATGCGCGCGGCCTGGGTGCCGAGCTTCTCGTGGAATACGATCTGCTCGAACTTCGGCAGACGATCCTCGAGTTTCGTCTTCAGGTCGGTCTCGTAAAAGAACTTCGCATCCGACAGGCGCGGACGGATCACGCGTTCGTTGCCTGATACGATGACCTTGCCGCCGTCGGCCGCCTCGATATTGGCGGTGAGGACGAACTTGTTGGTCAGCTTCCCGGTCTTGGGGTCCTTGACCACAAAGCACTTCTGGTTGTTGCGGATGGTGGCGCGGATCACCTCGTCCGGGATCGCGAGATATTCCGCTTCAAACGATCCCATCATGACAACGGGCCATTCGACGAGGCCCGAGACCTCGTCGAGCAGCACCTGATCTTCGACCAGCTCGAAGCCCTGCGCGAAGGTCAGCTCCTTGGCGTCGGCGAAGATGATGTCCTTGCGCGCCTGCGGATCGAGAATGACTTTGGCGGCTTTCAGTTTCGCCTCATAGTCCTCGAACCGCCGCACGTTGATCGCGTTCGGCGCCATGAAGCGATGGCCGTAGGTGGTCTGGCCGGTCTCGATGCCGTCGACCTCGAACTTCACGACATCGGGCTCTTCGGTCTCGAGCCCGAACGTCGCGGTGATCGCGTGCAACGGACGCACCCAGCTCAGCGATCCCGGCTTGCCCGAGCGCGCGCCCCAGCGCATCGATTTCGGCCAGGGGAAGGTACGGATGATGACGGGCAGGATTTCCGCGAGCACGTCGATCGCATCGCGGCCGGGCTTCTCGATCAGCGCGATGTAGAAGTCGCCCTTGGGGTCGCGCTGGATCTTGGCCTCATCCAGCGACTTCAGACCCGTCGCTTTCAGGAAGCCCTGCACGGCCGCATCCGGCGCGCCCATCTTCGGGCCTCGGCGTTCGGTCTTGAGGTCAGGCTGACGCGCAGGAATGCCGTGCACGGTGAGCGCAAGGCGGCGCGGCGTCGCGAAGGCTTTCGCACCCTCGTAGACGAGGCCTTCGGCGACGAGCTTGTCGGTGACCATGCGGCGCAGATCGTCGGCCGCCTTAGCCTGCATGCGCGCGGGAATCTCTTCCGAGAACAGTTCAAGCAAAAGTTCGGGCATCAGGCCGCTCCGCCCGCTTCAGTATGGATCCAGGCCTCGCCGCAGGCTTTTGCCAATTCGCGCACACGCAGAATGTAGCTCTGCCGCTCCGTCACCGAGATCACGCCGCGCGCGTCCAGGAGGTTGAAGACGTGGCTCGCCTTGATGCACTGGTCATAGGCCGGCAGCGCCATCAGATGCGCCTCGCGCTTGTCGTCCTTCCAACCTGCATCGAGGTACTTTCGGCAGGCCGCTTCGGCCATCTTGAACTGCTCGAACAGCATCGCTGTGTCGGCGACTTCAAAATTGTGCTTCGAATATTCGCGCTCGGCCTGCAGGAAGACGTCGCCATAGGTGACCTTGGCATCGCCGTCGCGGCCGTTGAAGTTGAGGTCGTAGACGCGGTCGACGCCCTGCACATACATCGCGAGACGCTCGAGCCCGTAGGTGAGCTCGCCCGCGACGGGGGCGCATTCGAAGCCGGCGACCTGCTGGAAGTAAGTGAACTGGCTGACTTCCATGCCGTCGCACCAGCACTCCCAGCCGAGACCCCAGGCGCCCAGCGTCGGGCTCTCCCAATCGTCCTCGACGAAGCGGATGTCGTGCACGGCGGAATCGATGCCGATCGCGGCGAGCGATTTCAGGTACAGCTCCTGAAGGTTCGGCGGCGACGGCTTCATGATCACCTGGAACTGGTAATAGTGCTGCATCCGGTTCGGGTTCTCGCCGTAGCGACCGTCCTTGGGCCGGCGCGAGGGCTGCACATAGGCCGCGTTCCAAGGCTTTGGCCCGAGCGCGCGCAGCGTGGTCGCCGGATGGAAGGTGCCCGCGCCCATCTCCATGTCGTAGGGCTGCAGGATCACGCAGCCCTGCTCGGCCCAGAATCTCTGAAGCGCGAGGATGAAGCCCTGGAACGAGCGTTCCGGGCGCATATGGGCGGGCAATGAGGCGTCCATCGTCAGATCAGGCTCTCGCGGGGGGTTTGAATCGCGCGGGACCGTATCGACGGCGGGAGTGGGAATCAAGGCAAAGGGGGCGGATTCGGGCCAATCAGCCCTCATCCCGGACGGTGCCGTAGGGTGGGCAAAGGCGCTCTTGCGCCGTGCCCACCATCTTGCCAGAATTGAGGCGCTGTCGTGGGCACGCTTCGCTTTGCCCACCCTACGGCACCTTACGTGTTGAGAGCGCTACCCCGGCCGGTAGGCTCCGGTCACGGGGTCACGTTTCAGCGTCTGGATGTTCCCCATATGGGCGGCTTCGGCGACACGCGACAGGCGCATCTCCTCCAGCTCCTGGTTGATCCTGACAGCGGTCTTGTAGGCCCAGCGGACCACGGCAAGCCCACCCAGAACGCCCGCGAAAGCGACGAACGGCGGCATCGGTCGATCCTCGTCTAGTGCTCAGCCCCCACGCACATTGTTGCGCAGTCGGGGCTGCGCCGCAATCGGCAGGCCAAGAGGCCAAATGGCGCGGGAGGGCTCGGCCTAGAACCCGAATTTCGCCCAGATCGCCCGCGTCTCAAGCGCCGAGATCAGATCGTCCGGCAGGCCCGCCATTGATTCCATGGCCGAAAGCTGCCCCGCGCCAGGCGATTTCCGGCCCAGAAAGCCGGAGAGCAGCCCGGTCGGCTGCGCGATCACGGGGGTGAGAACCTTCTCGCCATAGCGGGCACGAAGAGTTGAGCGGAGATCGCCGATGCTGTCGGCGAGCCCCAGCGCGATCGAACTCTCGCCGGCCCAGTATTCGCCCGTGAACAGGGCGTCGTCCGCGCCCTTGAGGCGCGCGCCGCGGCTCTCCTTCACCAGGGAAATGAAGATCTGATGGATCTCGCGCTGGAGCGCCTTCAGTTTGGCGACGTCGTCGGGGTTCTCGGGGAGGAAAGGATCGAGCATCGCCTTGTGTGCGCCGGCCGTATAGAGGCGCCGCTCGATGCCGAGCCGCTTGATCGCCTCCTGGAAACCGAAGCTGCCGCCGACCACGCCGATCGAGCCGAGGATCGAAGAGGGATCGCAGATGATCTCGTCGCCGGCGCAGGCGATCATGTAGCCGCCGGAGGCCGCGACGTCCTCGACGAACACCAGCACCGGCAGCTTCTTCTCCGCCGCGAGTTGCTTGATGCGCAGATAGATCTGGCGCGACTGCACCGGCGAGCCGCCGGGCGAGTTGATCACCAGCGCCACCGCCTTGGCGTGCCGATACGAGAACGCGCGCTCCAGCACCCGCGCAACGCCCGCCAGCGTCATGCCCGGGCGCAGCGGCGTCACCGCACCGATCACACCGGACAGCCGCACCACCGGCACGACCGCGGTACCGGGGCGGAAGCGCGCCGGCAGATATTGCATGAGCTTGTCGGCCAGGCCGGAACTCTCACGATCTTTCAATTGCTCGGCCATGCCGTTACCTCTGATTAACCATTTCTTATCACGCGACTGTCATTGGAAGTGCCTGGAACGTGTTTTGCAGATTTCCCGTTGGGAGGCTGCAATGAGGCAGCGGAGAACACCATGAAAATCTATCTGCTGATGCTGCTGATCGGTGCGCTGTTCATGGCGATCCGCTTGACGTCCCCGCAAGAGCAGCAGCCGGAATCGCTTCCGCAGTAAGCCGTCACGGTTCCACCAGCGGCAAGGCCGCTCTCCCCTCCAGAATCTCCGTCACCTCTTTTTTGGACGCGCCTGACTCGTCGTTGAGCATGAGGCCCGGCAGCAATCGCGTCGGAGCCCGGCCACCTTTGACCGCACGCACCAGCACGCGGATCGCAGGCCGCCCCGCCTCACCATGAACCGGCAGGATCGAAAGGCTACCGAAGCCGCGTGACAGCGCCGCCAGGACATCGGCGATGCCATCTGCGCGCCAGATCAATGTCAGCACACCATTCGATCGGAGGATGCGCCGCGCTGCATGCACCCAGGCATGCAGGGTCTCGTCCGTCGCCACATGCGCGGTGTGACGCGCCTGATCCGGCGAGCCGCGATGCCGCGCCGGATCGTTGAAGGGCGGATTCATCAGCACCACGTCGAAGCTGTCGGGCGACAGCCCGTTTGCCGCAAAGGCCGCGGCGTCGGCGGTGACATCGAGCAGGATGGTCTCGGCGGCAAGCGCATTCGCGGCGGCATTGGCGCGTGCGAGCTCGGCCAGCTCCGGATCGATCTCGACCAGGCTCAGCGCGATACCAGCGACGCGCCGGGCCAGCGCCAGCCCGGCCGTGCCGATACCGGCGCCGAAATCGACCACGCGGTCCCCGGGACGGGCCTCCGTCGCCGCTGCAAGCAAAATGGCGTCGTGCCCGGCTCTGTGGCCACTCCGCTTCTGCCTCAGGCGCAATTGCCCGCCGAGAAAGGCGTCCTCGGTAATATCTGCGGCCTCACTCATCGCCGCGCAGTTCGTGGCTGAGGCCGGCTTCGGTGAGGAGCTCCCTGGCCTCCTGGGCGTCGTCCTCGTGAACCAGGATCCGCCGCGGCAAAATGCCGAGCGAGCCCTCGATAATGCTCATGTTCTGGTCCAGCACCAGATGATGGATGTTGGCGCCGTCGAGCAGCGCGCCGATCGCCGACACCAGCACCATATCGTTGGTCCGAACCAGTTCACGCAAAACGCAGGTTTCCTTGCCTGAGAGGGGGCTAAAGCGGCAAATGTCAATGGTTCCGCGGGCCTTGCCGCATCCGCCGCCAGTTTCTATTGTCTTTCCGTCAGAATAGCCCCTCCGGGGCAAATATTGGAGACCGGCGTGGCCGTCATCGTACCTTTCGAAACTCCCGGCGCGTCGATCGAAGAGCTGGTTGCCCTTGTCGCCCCTGATATGGAGCGCGTCAACGCCACGATCCTGTCGCGGACCGGTTCGGACGTGACCATGATCCCGGAGGTCGCCAATCATCTGATCTCCTCCGGCGGCAAGCGGCTGCGGCCGATGCTGACGCTCGCCATGGCCAACCTCGCCGGCTACACCGGCGACGGCCATATCAAGCTCGCCGCCTCCGTCGAGTTCATGCATACCGCCACGCTGCTGCACGACGACGTCGTCGACGAGAGCGAGATGCGCCGCGGCAAGCTCTCAGCCCGCATGCTCTGGGGCAACGAGGCGAGCGTGCTGGTCGGCGACTTCCTGCTCGGCCAGGCCTTCCGCATGATGGTCGAGGTCGGCTCGCTCCGCGCGCTCGACATCCTCTCTGCGGCCGCCGCCACCATCGCCGAAGGCGAGGTGATGCAGCTGGCCGCCGCCAAGAACACCGCGACCACCGAGGACGAATATCTCGCCGTGATCCGCGGCAAGACCGCCGAGCTGTTTGCCGCGGCCTGCGAGGTCGGCCCCGTCATCGCCAACCGCCCCAAGGCCGAGCAGACCGCCTGCCGCTCGGTCGGCATGAATCTCGGCATCGCCTTCCAGCTCGTCGACGACGTGCTCGACTATGGCGGCAAAAGCGCAAAGCTCGGCAAGAACACCGGCGACGATTTCCGCGAGGGCAAGATCACCCTGCCCGTCGTGCTCGCCTTCCGCCGCGGCAACGACACCGAGCGCGCGTTCTGGATCCGGGCGCTGGAGCGCGGCGAGATCGGCGATAGCGACCTCGATCACGCCATCGGGCTCATGAACAAGCACCGCGCGCTCGAGGACACGCTCAGCCGCGCCCAGCACTACGGCGCCATGGCGGTGGACGCACTGGCGCTGTTCCCCGCCTCGCCGATGAAAAGCGCGCTGGAACAGGTGGTGGCGTTCTGTCTGGCACGGTCGCACTGAGCGACCCGCTTTCGATCTTTGCACGGCTATGAGTTCCGTCATCCTGAGGCGCGAGTGGCGCGATGCGTTCGTCGCTCGTCGCGCAACTCGGGGTGACGCTCGGAATAACGGAGTATGGCGCGAAGCCGGCACTCGCCAATTCGCATTTCAAATCACAGTGACAGCTTTCCGGATGTGCGGCCCGCCCTTCGCCAGCGCTCGTGCGGCCTATCCAGTGACTTGCATTTTGCAAGTGACTATCCTACCTTCCCGCCATGCAGCCCAAATCCCCATCGATCCTGGAATGCCCGGTCGGCCGTGCCGTGGAGACGGTCGGCGAATGGTGGAGCATCCTGATCCTGCGGGATGCGTTTCAGGGTGCGACGAAATTCGACGAGTTCTCGCAAAGCCTCGGCATTGCGCCGAACATCCTGTCGCGGCGGCTTGCCCATCTCACCGCATCGGGCATGTTCGTGCGCCGCTGCTATCAGGAGCGGCCGCTGCGTTACGAATACGTTCTGACCGACAAGGCGCGGGATTTCTTCCCGGTGATCGCTACGCTGCTCGCCTTCGGCAACAAGCATCTCGCGCCCAAAGGTGAATCCATTCTGCTGGCGAACCGGAGCGACGCTCGCCCGTTCGATCCGGTCGTTGTCGACGCTGCCGACATGCAGCCGATCACGCTCGCCAATACGGTCGTCGTCGCCGGTCCCCGCGCCAGCCGCGGCATGCGCAAGCGCATCGCTTCACTCAAGGCCATGAACCCGGCCGTCGCGCCGGCTGGAGAGTAACATGCGTCGTATCGTCGTGACAGGAATGGGCGCGGTGTCGCCGCTCGGCTGCGGTGTTGAAACCTCCTGGCGCCGGCTGCTCGCCGGCCATAGCGGCCTGCGCCCGCTGCCCGAATGGGCGCAGGCGCTACCGGCGCGCATTGCCGGACTCGTGCCCGACAAGGCCGACGATGCCGATAGCGGCTTCGATCCCGCGCAGGCCGCCGCGCCAAAAGACCAGCGCAAGATGGACCGCTTCATCCTGTTCGCGCTGCTCGCGGCCGCCGAGGCGATCGCGCAGGCGAAATGGACGCCGCAGGATGCTGCCGCGCTGGAGCGCACCGCGACGATCATCGCCTCCGGCGTCGGCGGTTTCCCTGCGATGGCGGAGGCGGTGCGCATCACCGAGCAGCGCGGCGTGCGCCGGCTCTCGCCGTTCACGATCCCCTCGTTCCTGGCCAATCTCGCCGCCGGCCACGTCTCGATCAAATACGGCTACAAGGGCGCGCTCGGCACACCGGTCACCGCGTGCGCCGCCGGCGTCCAGGCGATCGGCGATGCCGCGCGCATGATCCGTGCCGGCGAAGTCGACATCGCGATCTGCGGCGGCGCGGAAGCCTGCATCGACATCGTCAGCCTCGGCGGCTTTGCGGCAGCGCGCGCGCTGTCGAGCGGGTTCAACGAGGAGCCGGCGCGCGCCTCGCGCCCGTTCGATCGCGACCGCGACGGCTTTGTGATGGGCGAAGGCGCCGGCATTCTTGTCATCGAGGAACTCGAACATGCGCTCGCGCGTGGCGCCACGCCGATCGCGGAGGTGATCGGATACGGCACGACGGCGGACGCCTACCACATGACATCAGGCCCGCCCGATGGCGACGGCGCGCGCCGCGCCATGGAGATCGCGCTCCAGCAGGCGAGCCTTGCGCCGGCAGATCTGCAGCACCTCAACGCCCACGCAACATCGACGCCCGCCGGCGACGAGAGCGAGCTTGGCGCGATCGCCGCGCTGTTCGGCCGCAACCGCGGCATCGCCGTCAGCGCGACCAAATCGGCCACCGGCCATCTGCTCGGCGCCGCCGGCGGCCTCGAGGCGATCTTCACCGTGCTCGCTTTGCGCGACCAGATCGCGCCGCCGACGCTCAATCTCGAAAACCCCGATGCGGGAGCTGAGGGCATCGACATCGTCGCCGGCAGCGCGCGGCCGATGCCGATGCAACACGCGATCTCCAACGGCTTTGGCTTCGGCGGGGTCAATGCCAGCGTGATCTTCCGTCGCACGGGCTAAACGAGAGCCTTGCAATCGCGGCCCGCTCCGTTACCAAAACAGGATGATCGAAACGAATTTCTGGCTGTTCCTGGCCGCAGCCTGTCTCATTGCCGCCGTTCCCGGCCCCGGCATCTTCTACGTCGCGGCACGGACCTTGTCGGAGGGACGCGCCAGCGGCTTTGCATCGACCGCAGGCACGGCGCTGGGCGGGCTGGTTCATGTGGTCGCGGGCAGCCTCGGCATCTCCGCAATCATCCTCGCCAGCGCCGAATTGTTCGCCGCCGTCAAATTCGTCGGCGCGCTCTATCTGGTCTGGCTCGGCATCAAAACTTTTCGGAGCGCCGGCCGCACACTGTCGCTTGAGGGAGAAGCCTTCGGCGACAAGCGCGCGTTCCGCGACGGCGTGCTGGTCGAGGCGCTGAACCCGAAGACCGCCGCATTCTTCCTCGCCTTCATTCCGCAATTTCTCGATCCCGCGGGATCGAGCCCCACGCTGCAATTCATCATGTTAGGTGCGATCTCGGTGGCGTTGAACACGCTCGCCGACGTCGTCGTGGTGCTGATGGCCACCGCAACACGTACGCAGCTGATTGGACGGCCGCATCTGATGCGGCGTCTCACGCAGGGCTCCGGCGTATTCATTGCAGGCCTCGGCCTGTCGCTGACACTGGTGCGGCGGCCTGTGAATGGATAGCGCCCCGATGCTCACCCCGCAAAGCCGCACCTACGAGTCTCATGGCCTGCGGCTGCATTACGCCGATTGGGGCAATGAGAGCGCGCCGCCTCTGATCCTGGTCCATGGCGGCCGCGATCATTGCCGGAGCTGGGACGTCATCGCCCGGTCGTTGCAGCCGCATTTTCATGTGGTGGCGCCCGACCTGCGCGGCCATGGCGATTCCGACTGGAGCAGGGGCGGCACCTACGCCCTGACCGAATATGTTTACGATCTTGCCCAGCTCATCCGCACCATCGCAGCGCCTCAGGTGACCCTCGTCGGTCATTCGATGGGCGGCATGGTGAGCCTGATCTTTACAGGATCGTTTCCCGAGCAGGTCTCGAAGCTGGTCGTGCTCGACGGCGTGACCATGCTGCCGGACACGCCGAAGCCGCCGGCGCATGAGCGCATCGGCAAATGGGTGGCCCAGCTCGACAAGTTGCACGACCGCTCGCCGCGCCGCTATGCGACCCTCGAAGACGCCGCCGCACAGATGGTGCTTCACAACAAGCGTCTCTCCCGCGACCTCGCGCTGCATCTTGCCACCCATGGCGCGCGGCAGAACGAGGACGGCACCTATGGCTGGAAGTTTGATCCCTATCAGCGCGCCTCCGCGCCGCACCGGCTCTGGCCGGACGATCACGTCGCGCTATGGTCGCGCATCACCTGCCCGACACTGCTCTTGAACGCCGGCGAAAGTTTTCTAGCCGGTGCCAGAGCAGCAGGCCTGGAGCGCTATTTCCCGCAAGCGCGCGTCGAGACCATCTCAGGCGCCGGACACTGGCTGCAGCACGACAGGCCGCAGGAGGTGTTGGACGAGATCCGAAAGTTTCTCGGGCTGACCGAGGACTGCGGCGACTAGCTCGACTGCCGTAGGGTGGGCAAAGGCGCGTCAGCGCCGTGCCACGTTCTTGAAAGTGGTGGGCACGCTTCCGCCTTCGCTCTTCGAGCTACGGCGGACAAGTCGCTTTGCCCACCCTACGGCACTGTCGCCGGGGAAATATCTAGCTCAACGTCCCCGCATGCACCCACCAGCCGGGGTGGTCGCGCCGGATCTCTTCGGCCGCGGCATGCGTGTCGGCGGGCGAGCCGTAGATCGCAAAGCACGTCGCGCCCGAGCCGGACATGCGGGCGAGCTTGACGCCGGCGGAGCCACGCAAGGCCTCCAGCACGTCGCCGATGACAGGTTCGATACGCAGCGCAGGCTCTTCGAGATCGTTGGCGACGGTTTCGAGAACGTCGACCCAATCGGCGATCGACCCGCCCTCTTCCGGCCAGGCCGGAGCTCCCAGAACCGAGGTGGCGCCGACCAGGAGTTCGCCGTTGCGCAGGCCCAGCTCCTGGAAAACATCCTTGGTGGCCACAGGCACGCGCGGATTGACCATCACGCAAGGCATGCTCGGCAGTGCGAGCGGCAGCAGCTGCTCGCCGACGCCGGTCATGTCGCAGGCGCGCGAGAGCAGGCACACCGGCACATCGGCGCCGGTCGCGAGCGCGACCTTCTGCAGGCGCGGATCGTCGAGCGACAGATTGTTGAGACGCGCCAGGAGCCGCAGCGCCGCTGCCGCATCAGCCGAGCCGCCACCGATGCCGGCGGCAACCGGCAGCACCTTGTCGAGCGCGAAGGCGCCGAGCTTCAGGTTCGGCACCGCGTCGGCCAGAAGCCTGGCCGCCTTGAAGACGAGATTGTCCGCGGTATCGCCGCAGGCGGCGGCCAGTGGTCCGGTGGTGGCGAGCTTCAGCTCGCCGCCCGGCTCCAATGTCAGCCGATCGGCGCAATCGGCGAACGCGACCACACTTTCGAGATCATGATAGCCATCGGCACGACGGCCCACGACGCGAAGGCTGAGATTGACCTTCGCCCGTCCTTCTTCAATCAACGCCGGCATCGGCGACACGCCCCCAACTTCGCTTAAACTAGCCGCCCTTGCCGTCGTCCTTCTTCTTTTCCGCCTGCGCGGCCGAAGAGTTCGAATTGTCGTCGGCGAGGCCATTGGCGATCTTGGCCTCGATCTTCGGCAGCTCTTCCGGCTCGGGCTTGAGATCGCGCGCGTGCGACCACTGGAATTTGGCTTCCAGCGTGCGGCCGACGCGCCAATAGGCGTCGCCGAGATGGTCGTTGATGGTGGGATCCTCGGGCTTGAGGTCGATCGCGCGCTCGAGGTTCTTCACCGCTTCTTCGTAGTTGCCGATGCGATAATAGGCCCAGCCCAGGGAATCGACGATGTAGCCGTCGTCGGGACGCTGCTCGACGGCGCGCTTGATCATCTTCATGCCTTCGTCGAGGTTCACGCCCTGGTCGATCCAGGAATAGCCGAGATAGTTGAGGACGTGCGGCTGATCGGGCTGGAGCTCGAGCGCTTTCTTCATGTCGGTCTCGGCCTTGGCCCACTGCTTGGAGCGCTCCTCGCAGATACCACGATAATAGTACCAGACGCTGTTGGCCTTGTCGTTGCCGGGCGGCAGCACGTCGACGCCTTGCGAATAGGTCGCGCCGCAGTCGCCGAACCTCTTGCGGCCGCGCTCGATGTTGCCGAGCGCCATGATCGCTTCGAGGTCCTTGGCATCCTCCGATGTCACGCCCTTGAGAATCTTGATCGCCTCGTCGGTGCGGTCGGCGGAATCCAGATCGATGGCAAGCTGGATCTGCGCGTTGCGCTTGAGCGGCGAGGTCGACGGCACGCGCTCATAAACCTTGATCGCCATCTGCGGCCGCTTCACGGACTCGTAGAGATCGGCGAGCGAGAGCAGCGCCAGCGGATGGGTCGGCTGGAGGTAGAGCGAAAGCTGGAGATAGACCAGCGCCAGGTCCTCGCCGCCGCGGCGGGTCAGCGTGGCACCGATGCCGTAGAGCGCCTCGGCAGCGCCGGCCTGGGCGGAATCGGCGAGCGGCGGCATCTTCTTGCCGGCCTTGGTCTCGCGCAGGCCTTCCTGGATCAGCGGATGGCGCGCGAGCTTCTTGTCGAAGGCCTGATAGACGGTGGTCGCGGCGGCGGAATCCTTGTTGCGCGACAGCCAGCGCGCATAGGCCTCGGTCACGCGCAGCATGGAATCGTCGAGCTTGTAGGCGCGCTCGAAGCGGGTGCCGGCGTCCTTCTCCTTGCCGGAGAGCTCGAGGATCATGCCGGCGTGAAGGTCCTTGAACAGCGGGTACCATTCGGGACCTGCCAGCTTGTCGATGGTGGCGACACCGCCCTTGGCATCGCCCGCACCATAGGCGGCCCACCCCGACAGCAGCGTGGCGACGAGATCGGTGATCGGACCGCGGATCGACTGGTTGATGTTGGTCTGCGCGGCCGCGTACTTCTTCACCTTGAGATCATGCACGCCGACGACGAGACGCGCGACGCGGTTGGTCTTGTCGATGGTGAGGACGCGCTCGGCGAGCTTGACCGCTTCGTCGATGTCGCCGTCGGCGACCGACGAGATGAAGGCGCGGTCGAGCAGCTCGTTGTTCTTCGGATCGGTGCGCAGGGCCGAGCGGTAGAAGGCGGCGGCGGAGGCGGCGTCGCGCTCGACGCTGGCGTGGCGGGCGGCGAGATAGCTACCGGCACCGGTGAGCGACTTTAGATCGTTTCGGGTCGGAAACTGCGCCGCCGTGTTCTCCGGGTGATCCGGCGTCTGCGCCAGGACCCTGCCGGGGACGGTCGCGATCGCTGTGCCCATGAGGGCGATGGCGGCAACAGTCCAGCGGTTGAAACGATTTGAAAACATCAGGGCTCGCCTTGAGTTGGTAGTGCCTGGGTTTGCAGCAGAGGGCCGTATCGCATGCGAACGCGGCCGGTGGCATCGGGACCCGGAACCGTCCGGCGGACAATGCCGCTTCTGGCGCTTCGCCGCAAGGATTCGGGCCGGGCGATCCCCTCCGCACGCCTTAAATCAGCCAAGAGCGGTCCCAAGACGCTGCCAGTATGGCCTTATCGTGGCCGCGACCGGTGGCCGCAGCGGTGTCCTCACGCGAACGTGCGCCGGATCACCCTCGTGATCAGGTCCTTTTTGCTCGGCCGGCCCTACATCGCCTCGTAGTTCGGACCGCCACCACCCTCCGGAGGAACCCAGGTGATGTTACCGTTGGGGTCCTTCACGTCGCAGGTTTTGCAGTGGACGCAGTTCTGGGCGTTGATCTGGAAGCGCGGGCTCGAGCCCTCCTCGACCCATTCATAGACGCCGGCCGGGCAATAACGATTCGAGGGACCGGCGAACACGTCGTGCTCGGAGGTCTTTTGCAGGTTCATGTCGGTAACCTTGAGATGGACCGGCTGGTCCTCCTCATGATTGGTGTTGGACAGGAACACCGAGGACAGCTTGTCGAAGGAGATCTTGCCGTCCGGCTTCGGATAGTTCTTGGGCGCGTGGCTCTTGGCCGGATCGAGCGTGGCGCGGTCCGGCTTGGCGTGCGACAGCGTTCCGAACAGCGAGAAACCGAACAGCTGGTTGGTCCACATGTCGAGCGCGCCGAGGGGAACGCCGAGGAAGGTGCCGAACTTCGACCACAGCGGCTTGACGTTGCGGATCCTGAAGAGGTCCTTGCCGACCGCAGAGTCGCGCCAGGCATTCTCATAGGTGGCGACCTCGTCATTGGCGCGGCCTTCGGCGAGCGCGGCGGCGACGTGCTCGGCGGCGAGCATGCCGGTGCCCATCGCATTGTGCACGCCCTTGATACGGGGCACGTTGACGAAGCCCGCGGCGCAGCCGACCAGCGCACCGCCCGGGAAGGTCAGGCGCGGCACCGACTGATAGCCGCCCTCGGTGATGGCACGCGCGCCATAGGCCAGACGCTTGCCGCCCTCGAACACATCGCGGATCGAGGGATGGGTCTTGAAGCGCTGGAATTCGTCGAACGGCGACAGATACGGATCGTCGTAGTTGAGATGCACGACGAAGCCGACCGCGACGCGGTTGTCGTCGTAGTGATAGAGGAACGAGCCGCCGCCGGTGGAATTGTTGAGCGGCCAGCCGAACGAGTGCTGGATCAGGCCCTTCTTGTGCTTGGCCGGATCGATCTGCCAGACTTCCTTGAGGCCGATGCCGAATTTCGGCGGCTCGCTCTTGGCATCCAGTGCGAACTTCGCGATCAACTGCTTGGACAGCGAACCGCGCGCGCCTTCGGCGAACAGCGTATACTTGCCGAGCAGCTCCATACCGCGGGTGTAGGAATCCTTGTGCGTGCCGTCCTTGGCGATGCCCATGTCGCCGGTCGCGATGCCGCGCACCGCGCCCTTCTCGTCATAGAGCACCTCGGCTGCGGCAAAGCCCGGATAGATCTCGACGCCGAGCGCTTCCGCCTTCGGCGCCAGCCAACGGCAGACATTGCCGAGCGAGCCGATATAGCAATGATGATTGTGCATCAGCGGCGGCATCGCGAAGCCCGGCAGCTTGATGCGGTTGTCGCCGAACATCCAGTAGAAGTGGTCGTCCTTGACCTGGGTCTTCAGCGGACAGTCCGGATCCTCGCGCCAATCCGGGATCAGCTTGTCGAGCGAGATCGGATCGATCACGGCGCCGGAGAGAATGTGCGCGCCGACCTCCGAGCCCTTCTCCACCACGACGACGTTGAGATCGGCGTTGAGCTGCTTCAGCCGGATCGCAGCCGACAGGCCCGAGGGGCCGGCGCCGACGATGACGACGTCGAATTCCATGGATTCGCGCGGGGGAAGTTCTTCGGTGCTCATCTGATCTCAGCCCTTGAGACGGTCCTTGGTCATTTGCGCCCTCTTGTTTCCGATTTTTCCGGGTAGGACAACCACGGAAATGCGATTCGCCGGGGTGCAAGGGGGGTGCAAGGCGCCCTAAACTGAACTAATAGTCAGACTTTCCCATGATACCCGAACCCGCACCCACCGTCCGCGAGCTTCTCGCCTTCTATCTGGAGGCCGGGGTCGATTGCGCGCTCGCGGAGGAACCGATCGACCGCCTGGCGGAATTGGATGCCCCGCCGCCGGCCCCGCGCGTGGCGCCTCCGATCGAGGCACCTCGTCCTGTCGCCGCCCCCGCGGCCATGCGCGGCGAGGCCGCACCGGCGCCGGACGTCGCGATTGCCTCCGCACGCGAGGCCGCGCGCACGGCGCCGACGCTGGAAGCGCTGCGCGAGTTGATGCAGAGCTTCGAGGGCTGCGCGCTGAAGCACACCGCGACGCGATTGGTATTTGCCGACGGCAATCCGCAGGCGCGCATCATGTTCGTCGGCGAGGCGCCGGGCCGCGACGAGGACATCGAGGGTCTGCCCTTCGTCGGGCGCAGCGGCAAGCTGCTCGATCTCATGATCGGCGCGATCGGGCTCAACCGCGGCACGGCCTACATCGCCAACGTGATTCCGTGGCGGCCGCCCGGCAATCGCACCCCGACGCCGCAGGAGACGCAAATCTGCCTGCCCTTCATCCAGCGCCAGATCGAGCTGGTGAATCCCGACGTGCTGGTGACGCTCGGCAATCCCTCGACGCAGACGCTGCTCGGAACGCGCGAGGGCATCATGCGCACCCGCGGGCGCTGGTTCGACTACGAGACGGGCGCGCGCACCATCCGCGCGCTGCCGACGTTCCATCCGGCCTATCTGCTCCGCTCGCCGTCCTACAAGCGCCTAGCCTGGCAGGATCTGCGCGCGATCGCCAAGGTGCTGGCGGGCTGATCCTCTCGTGTCCCGGACGAGGTGCGGCACGCAGTGACGCTCCGCAGAGCCGGGACCCAGAGGGCAACACGGTACAATGCGGAGAGATGGATGGGCCCCGGCTCTGCAGCGCACCGCCGAAGAGGCGCTGCGCAGCGTCCGGGGCACGAGACCTATCCTACGTCCCCTTCGGCCGCACGATGGCCCAGCCGACGCGCAGGAGCTGCTGACGACCGGTCACCAGCCATTCGAAGGCGCGCGGGACTTCCGGGACGATGCCGGGAAAGCGTTTGAGGATATCCGGCGGCGGCGTACCGGCGGTATCGGAGGCGCGCCAGACCACGACGCCGCCGGTCTCGCTGAATTTTGCCTGATTGATCCACGGCGTGCGCGCAGGGTCGGCGTCGATGAAGAGATGCGGCCGGCCGGAATGCAGCGTGATCAGGCTCGCAAGCGAGGTCTCGCCGGCCACCGCACGCAGGCGATGGTTGGTGCGGCGGGCAAAGCTCTCGTCGAAGAAGTCCGAGATCGCGCGCGCCGGCATCGAGGTCGCGATCTCGTTAGTGCCGGTCCAGGGCAGCAGCAGGACGGCGAGCACGACGCCGACGGCCGGCGCCACGGCGGCGGCGGCCCACACCGTCCGCAGCATCCGCGTACGGCGCATCGCGATGAGATCGCCCGCTGCGACCACCACGGCAAGCCCGGACACAACCAGCACGACGCCGGCGCCGCCGACGACGGATTCGAGCCCGAGCAGGCCGGAGATGAGCACCGCCCCCAGCGCAGGCGCCAGCGCGAAGAAATAGACGAAGTTGCGCGCCAGCGGCTCGACCGGCGGCCGATAGATGATCGGCGGCTCCTCGCCCTTGCCGGCGAACAGGCCGGCGTTGAGGAAGGTCAGCGCCGGGATCGCGGCGGCCCCGAGCACAAGGCCGCCGAACAGCCAGGCCGCATGCAGGGCGCGGGCATTCAGCTCCGCAACTTGCGGCAGGGCCGGCATCACGAGAGTCTCGGCGCGCATCAGCCAGACTGCATAGGGCAGCGCCAGCACCGCGACGACAACAAGCGCGAACAGCGGATCGAGCGCGCGCAGCGTCCGGCGGCCGCCAGCGGTCGAGACCGCGAAGACGACGAGCAGCAGCAACAGGAAGATCGCCGCGGGCGTCGTCAGCAGCAAGAGACCGGCCTCGATCGACCAGGCGAACCAGGCATTGCCGCGGCGCTGGCCTATGATCTGCCAGGAGTGCAGCAGCAGCAGCGCCCAGAGCGGCCGGGCCAGGACGAGCGGGCCGAAGTCGAGCGCCGACGAGGAGAACGCGAGCACCGTCATGGTCAAGAGCACCGCGAGCACCGCCTGCTGCGAGCCGACCACGGCGCGGGAGAGGTGATAGAGCGCAATGAACGTCGCGATCTCGCAGAGCTCGGCCAGCACATAGACGCCGAACATGTGGCCGCCGGCGGCGCGATAGGCGATGTCGGCGAGCCAGACCGGCAAGGGCGGACCGAGATCGGTGCCGACCTGGTATTCGCGTCCGAAAGCCAGGAGCGTCGCAAGGCTGCCGGGCGGGCTGCGGTAGAACACCAGCGCCACGAACAGCCACATCGCGGCCTGCAGCAGCACGGCGATCCAGACGATCAGCCGCGGCCGGGCGCGAATGAGCTCGATGACCAGGGAGGTAAACCGCATGCAACGTCCGAAAGATGCAGCCAACCCGTCCAGCCGGCCCTATTCGCTCACGAGTACTTTGATAAGGGGCGTCACGCGTTGTGGCAACTTCGGTCTGCTCGTCACGCCCGGCTTGTCCCGCCTGCGCGGCCCGGGCATCCACGTTCTTCGTACCACTTGGCAAGGCGTGGATGGCCGGGTCAAGCCCGGCCATGACGATGCAGAGGCTGTAGGGCTAACTCTAGAGATTCGCCGACGCGTCGATCTCGACGCTGGCTTCCACCGGCACCTCGACCTCGGGGACCGTAAACAAGTCCTGCACCGGTTCGACCGTCCACGGCATGTGCTTGGCACGCGCGGCGGCGACCGGGGCAAAGAAGCGGCGGTGATGAACGGAGGGGCCGAGGCGGTCGAGCGCGTCGAGGTGCTCGGGGACGGCGTAGCCCTTGTGCTGCTCGAAGCCGTAGCCGGGGCAGTCCTGCGCCAGCGCGCACATCAAGCGGTCGCGCGTCACCTTGGCGATGATGGAGGCCGCCGCGATCGACAGCACGATGCCATCGCCGCCGATCACGGCCTCACAGTCGCATTCCGTGTCGAGCCGGTCGCGGCCGTCGACGAAGACGTGCCTCGGCGCCTCCGGCAGTGCCACCACGGCGCGCTTCAGCGCCCACAATGAGGCGCGCAATATATTGTCGCGGTCGATTCGCGAGGGCGAGGCGACGGCGACCGAGACCTGGGCGGTGGCGCAGATCTTGTCGAACAGTTTTTCGCGCTCCTCGGCGGTCAGGCGCTTGGAATCGTCGATGCCGCGCGGGATCCGGTCGGGGTCGAGAATCACGGCCGCGGCTACCACGGGGCCGGCGAGCGGCCCGCGGCCGGCCTCGTCGCAGCCAGCGACCGGCCAGACGCCGCGCTTGATCAGCGCGCGCTCGCGCCGGAAGCTCGGCGGTGCGACTGCGATGATGCCTTTCTTGCCTGCGGGAACGGTCGTTGTTTTGGTCGCAGGCGCTTTGCCGGCCTTGGCGGGCGCTGCCTTCTTCGCAGCGTCCTTCTTTGGCGCGTCTTTGGCCGGTGTCTTGGCGGACTTGTCCCGAATCATGGCGGGGATCGTGCGCAAGCGGCCCGGCCGGCGCAACCGGGAACCCCGCGCAATTCCCGTTATTCAGACCGCCCTATTCCGCCAGGTGCACCCGCCGGTCCTCGCCGACCTCGATGCCGGGTGCGACCACGACCTCCCAGGGATGGCCGTCGGGATCGGCAAAATAACCGGAATAGCCGCCATAATCGGTCTCATGCGCGGCCTTCACGAGCTTTGCCCCCTTGCCGAGGGCAAAGGCCAGCACTGCATCGACCTCCTCTCGGGTCCGACAGTTCCAGGCGATCGTGATGCCGCGGAAGGTCGATGGCCTCGGCTGGTCCGGCAACGCCGCGTCGGCCGAGAGCTGATCCCAGGGATACAGCGCGAGCACCGGACCACCGGTATCGTAGAAAGCGACGGCCTCGCCGGTCGCCTTTAGCCGGCGCGAAAAACCGAGCGCGTCGTAAAAAGCGATGCTGGCGCGGATATCGCTGACGCCGAGCGTGATGACAGTGAGCCGCGGCACCGGCGAGTGAAGTTCCTTGACCATGCGACGCCTCTTCCACTTCCCGATCAGAACAGGCTGAGCTGATCGCCGTTCCGCTTCGGCCGGGCAAAGTGATCGGTCGTCAGCTTGGAGCGCCGCTTGTTGAGGCCGAGCCTGTCGCAGGCGATCTCGAAGCGGCGGCCGATGGTCCAGGCCATTGGTCCGGTGCCCTTCATCCGCTCGCCCCATTTCGCATCGTAGTCGCGGCCGCCGCGCATGTCGCGGATCAGGGTGAAGACGTGGCGATAGCGATCGGGATAGTTTGCCATCAGCCATTCGCGGAAGAGATCGCGCACCTCCAGCGGCAGCCGCAGCAGCACATAGGAGGCTTCCTTGACGCCGGCATGGGCGGCAGCATCGAGGATGCGCTCGATCTCGGAATCGTTCAGCGCGGGGATCACGGGCGCGACCATCACGGTGGTCGGGATGCCGGCGTCCGACAGCTGCTTCAGCGCCTCCAGCCGCTTCGGCGGCGTCGAGGCGCGCGGCTCCATGGTGCGCGCGAGCTTCGGATCGAGCGAGGTGACCGAGATCGCGACCTTGGCGAGGTTGCGCTTGGCCATCCGCGCGAGAATGTCGATGTCGCGCACCACCAGCGCCGACTTGGTAACGATGCCGACGGGATGGCCGGCACGCTCGAGAACCTCGAGGATGCCGCGCATGATTTTGCGCTCGCGCTCGATCGGCTGATAGGGATCGGTGTTGGTGCCGATCGCGATCATCCGGGGCTCATAGCCGGTCGCGGCGAGCTCTTTCTCCAGCAGCGCCGGCGCCTCGGGCTTGACGAACAGTTTTGACTCGAAGTCGAGCCCCGGCGACAGGCCGAGATAGGCATGGGTCGGCCGCGCGAAGCAATAAACGCAGCCATGCTCACAGCCGCGATAGGGATTGATCGAGCGATCGAAGCCGATATCGGGGGAGTCGTTGCGGGTGATCACCTTGCGCGAGGTGTCGACGCCGACACTGGTCTTGAACGGCGGCAGCTCTTCCAGGCTCTGCCAGCCGTCGTCGAAAGCGACGCGCGCCTCGGCCTCATAGCGGCCGCTGGCATTCGACTGTGCGCCCCGCCCTCGCCTGCGCGCGCGGTCGATGGCGACGCCAAGTTCTGGAAAGTCAGAGTCCACACCCGCCGGCTCGGAGGGTGCCTTGACCGGCGGGTGTTTGAGAGCATGAGAGGATGCTGCTGGGCTCATGAAGCCAAGATAGCACGACAACGGAACAAATCAAGAACACAAACAAAAAATGGGAAAACAACCCCATGCAAAGTAGCCGCCCAAATTTCGGGCGCGGTCCTTTGACCTCACGCAACACGCCGGTCGCAACGATTTCGTTTGATGCCGGCCAGGGATCAATCGTCGCGGAA
Source organism: Bradyrhizobium sp. AC87j1 (assembly GCF_002936975.1). Classification (NCBI taxonomy): domain Bacteria; kingdom Pseudomonadati; phylum Pseudomonadota; class Alphaproteobacteria; order Hyphomicrobiales; family Nitrobacteraceae; genus Bradyrhizobium; species Bradyrhizobium sp. AC87j1. The sequence goes on along the minus strand of NZ_PTFE01000023.1, from coordinate 54,211 downwards.
CAATGTTGGTGACGATCGCCGGGTGAAGGTCAAGGAACATGACAAATCAACAACAGTCGGCCGCGGCAAGCAGCAACCTCGACCTCCTCGATCGCTACTGGCGCGCCGCCAACTACCTCTCCGTCGGGCAAATCTACCTGCTCGACAATCCGCTGCTGCGCGAGCCCTTGCGGGCCGAGCACATCAAGCCGCGCTTGCTCGGCCATTGGGGCACGACGCCCGGCCTGAACTTCATCTACGCCCATCTCAACCGCGTCATCCGCGCGCTCGATATCAGCGTGCTCTATATCTGCGGTCCCGGCCATGGCGGGCCGGGCATGGTCGCCAACACCTATCTGGAAGGCAGCTACAGCGAGATCTATCCCGACATCGCGCGCGACACGGACGGATTGCGCAAGCTGTTCAGGCAGTTCTCCTTTCCCGGCGGCATTCCGAGCCACGCGGCGCCGGAAACGCCGGGCTCGATCCACGAAGGCGGCGAGCTCGGCTACGCGCTGGTGCACGCCTATGGTGCGGCGCTGGACAATCCTGATTTGATCGTGGCTTGCGTGGTCGGTGACGGCGAAGCGGAAACCGGTCCGCTCGCGGCCTCCTGGCACTCCAACAAGTTCCTGAACCCCACCCATGACGGCGCAGTGCTGCCGATCCTGCATCTGAACGGCTACAAGATTGCCAACCCGACCGTGCTCGGGCGGATGCGGGACGAGGAGATCCGCGATCTCTTCCGCGGGTTCGGCCACGAGCCGCTGTTCGTCGAGGGCGATGATCCCAAATTGATGCACCAGGCCATGGCGGATGCGCTGGACGTCGCGCTCGCCAGCATCCGCTCGATCCAGCAGCACGCACGGGACGGGCGCAAAAGCGTCGAGCGGCCGCGCTGGCCGATGATCGTGCTGCGCAGCCCGAAAGGCTGGACCGGCCCGAAAGAGGTCGACGGCAAGAAGGTCGAAGGTTTTTGGCGCGCGCATCAAGTCCCGGTGGCGGGCTGCCGCGAGAACCCGGCGCACCTCAGAGTGCTCGAAGACTGGATGCGCAGCTACGAGCCGGAAAAGCTGTTCGACCAGAGCGGCGCGCTCGTTCCAGAACTTCAGGCGCTCGCGCCCGAAGGCATTCGCCGCATGGGCGCCAATCCGCATGCCAATGGCGGGCTGCTTAAGAAGGAGCTGAAGCTGCCGGACTTCCGCAGCTTCGCTGTCGAAGTGCCGCAGCCCGGCGGCGTCATCGCCGAGGCGACGCGCGAGCTCGGCAAATTCCTGCGCGACGTCATCCGCCTCAACGCGAAAGAGCGCAATTTCCGCATCATGGGTCCGGACGAGACCGCGTCAAACCGTCTGGACGCCGTGTTCGAGGCGACCGAGCGGGTCTGGATGGAGCCGATCGAGCCTTACGACGTGCATCTGGCGCAAGACGGCCGCGTCATGGAAGTCTTGAGCGAGCATCTCTGCCAGGGCTGGCTCGAGGGCTATCTGCTCACCGGACGTCACGGGTTCTTCTCCTGCTACGAGGCCTTCATCCACATCGTGGATTCCATGTTCAACCAGCATGCCAAATGGCTGAAGGTCACGCGCGATCTGCCGTGGCGGCGCCCGATCGCCTCGCTCAACTATCTCCTGACCTCGCATGTCTGGCGGCAGGACCATAACGGCTTCAGCCATCAGGACCCCGGCTTCGTCGATCTTGTCGCCAACAAGAAGGCCGATATCGTTCGCATCTATTTCCCGCCCGATGCCAACACGCTGCTGTGGATCGCAGATCACTGCCTGCGGACCTATAACCGCATCAACGTCATCGTCGCCGGCAAGCAGCCCGCGCCACAATGGCTCTCGATGCAGGAAGCAGCCACGCATTGCGATGCCGGCATCGGCATCTGGACCTGGGCGGGGACAGAAGATGCAACGGGCGAGCCGGATGTCGTGATGGCCTGCGCCGGCGACGTGCCGACGCTCGAGACGCTCGCTGCCGTCGACCTCTTGCGCAAGGCGCTGCCGGATTTGAAGATCCGGGTCGTCAACGTCGTCGACCTCATGACGCTGCAACCGAGGGATCAGCATCCGCACGGCCTATCCGACCGCGACTTCGACAGCCTGTTCACGCGCGACAAGCCTGTCATCTTCGCCTATCACGGCTATCCCTATCTGATCCACCGCCTGACCTATAACCGCACCAACCATGCCGGCATGCATGTGCGCGGCTTTGCCGAGGAAGGCACCACGACGACGCCGTTCGACATGGTCGTGCTCAACGAGCTCGACCGCTACCATCTCGCGATCGAGGCGATCGAACGCGTACCCGGGCTCGCGGCCAAGGCTGCACAGGCGAAGCAGCAATTCCGCGACAAGCTGATCGAGCATTCGCGCTACGTGCGCGAGCACGGCGAGGACATGCCCGATGTCCAGGGATGGGTCTGGCCCAACAGCTCCGGCGGCAACACCCCCGCCGAAGGCGGCGATTAGCCATGCCGGACACGGTCCTCGTCCTCAACTCGGGATCGTCGAGCATCAAGTTTGGCCTGTTCGATATCTCGGCTGTTGAACCCAGCTTGCTCTGCAAGGGGCTGCTCGACGAGCACGAGGCAAAGCCCCGGCTGGTGGTGAAGAGCCCCGCGGGCGAAGACCTGTTCGAGACGCGGACAGAGGCGCCGGACGCCGACGGCGGCCATCTGTTCGCCGATGTGCTCGCCTTCATCGAGGACCGGTTCGGCGAACATCATCTGCGCGCCGTCGGCCATCGCATCGTTCATGGCGGGCCGGACTATTCAGGCCCGGTCGCGCTGACGGACGACGTCGTCGCGAAGCTGGAGGCATTGACGCCGCTGGCGCCGCTGCACCAGCCGCGGTGCCTCGCGCCAATTCGCGCGCTCGCGGCGATCCGGCCAGCGCTGAGGCAGATCGCGTGCTTCGATACGGCGTTCCATCACGGCCTGGCGCCACCGGCGAGCCGCTTCGCCATTCCGAGGCGCTACGAGGAACGAGGCGTGCGACGCTACGGATTTCACGGCCTCTCCTTCGAATATGTCGCGGGACGCCTCGTCGAGATTGCGCCGGAGCTCATCGCCAAGCGTACCATCATCGCGCATCTCGGCAACGGCGCCAGCCTGTGCGCATTGCGCAACGGCCGCAGCGTCGACACCACCATGGGACTGACGCCGCTCGACGGCCTCGTGATGGGCACACGCTGCGGCACGATCGATCCCGGCGTGCTGCTCTATCTGCAACAACACGAAAAGATGTCGATCGAGGATGTCCAGCACCTGCTCTATCACCAGTCGGGCCTGCTCGGCGTCTCCGGCATCTCCGCGGACATGCGCACGCTGCTTGCGAGCGGCGAGATTGCCGCGCGAGACGCGGTCGATCTCTTCACCTTCCGCGCGGCGCAGCAGGTCGCGATGATGGCGACCACGCTTGGCGGCCTCGATTGTCTGGTCTTCACCGGCGGCATCGGCGAGCACGCCAAGGAGATCCGCAGCGCGATCGGCGGGCTGCTCGGCTGGCTCGGCGTGCGGATCGACGCGGCGGCGAACGAGGAGGCACGTGAGCGGATCAGCGGTAGCGATAGCGCGGTGGAGGTGTTCGTCATTCCGACGAACGAGGAACTGACGATCGCGCGCCACTGTGCAGTGGTGCTGCGAACTAAAGGGACAATATCGTAGGGTGGGCAAAGGCGCAAAGCGCCGTGCGCACCCTACGACACCGGACTCGTGGAGATGTGAGGCACAACAGCGCGCGGAAAAAAGCGCTCAATGCGTTCCCGACCATATCTGAAAACACCCGATCGCGACCTCGATCACGATCAGGACCACGACCGCGATCTCCAGGCGGAGCGAGCGCTGGGTGTCGATGATGTCGGTCAGCGCGTTGGCGGTCTCCGACACCGCGGTGAGCTTGCGCTCGAGCGTGTCGAGGCGTTCTTTCAGCTCGTACTCGTCCTCGAGGCGGGAATAGAGCCGGTCGAGCTCGGGCTTCTCCCAGAGCACGTCGGGCTTCTCGGCGATCGCGACGCGCCCGGCGACGCGCTGCTGCACCAGCAGTGCATTGCCGATCAGTTGCAGGATGCCCTTGCGACGGCGCGGCGTGCGGCCGTGTTCGGCGAGCTCCCGCGCAAACGGCTCGATCACATCGAAGACCGCGGCGACGCGGCGCTCATCGCGCGCCAGCGACGTGCTTTTGGCGAGCGCGTCCGCAACCAGCAGCAGCCGGTCGTCGGAGAACTTTGCGAGGCAGATCGGCCCGCCCGGCTGGATCGCTTCAGTGCTTTCATCCTTGCAGAGCTGTGCCTGCGCAATCTCTTCCTCATACGGGCTGAGCTCGCCGATCACCCGCGGCTTCAGGCTGTCGATCAGCACTTTCTCCTCGGACGGAAGCAGCCCGATCAGCACCACGACGCCGTAACGGAAGATCACGGCAAGGCCGGCATGGACGCGGAAGGCGGCGGGCGTCGACGAGACCAGCGTGCCGATCTCGAGACTGGCGGCGTTGATGCGGTCGCCCAGCATCAGCGCGCGGATCCGCAAGGTCGGCGCAGCCTCCGACTTCGGCGATGTCGACGCCGTGCCAACAGCGAGTTGATCGGCGTTCACAGGAAGCCTCCGCCGGCACCAAAGTCACACATTTCCCGTTCGAACCTTTCTTGCAGGCGCCCCGTCCCTGCAGGAGCCGGCTACCCGCGCGCCGCGCAATGTCGCCGTAAAACTCCGGGTTAATACCCCCGGGACGAGCTTGTGCCGAAACATTCGGCAACATCGCCAACCCGCGCGTGACACATTTGGCTGCGAGGACTGGCTGCAGTTTACCATCGCACGCCGAAGCGCGGCCGGAAAGTTGCACTCGGCAACGCCACGTGTTTATGACAACATCATAACAAGTTACGCTTCTCCCGAAGTGCGGACATTGAAGCCTCAATCATGCTGAGCGTCATCATTCCGACCGAAGGCGTCGAGCAGACCGCGGTGGCGACTCTTGCCGCGCTGGTCCCCGGGGCCGCCGCCGGCGTCATCCGCGAGGTGCTTCTGGTCGACGGCACCCGCAACGGCGTCATCGAGCGCGTTGCGGACGTCGCAGGCTGCCGTTTCGTCGGCTTCGAGGGATCCTCGCAAGGCGCCGCGCTCGCGGCCGGCGCGCTCCAGGCCCGCTCGCCGTGGCTGATGTTCCTGCCCGCAGGCGCCGTGCTCGAAACCGGCTGGATCGAGGAAACCACCCAGTTCATCCAAGCCGTCGCGACCAGCGGACGGGACCGTGCTGCCGTGTTCCGCTATGCGCGCTCGCCTTACGCCGATACCGGATTGCGCGACATCTTCCGGGCCGTGGTGCGCAGGCTGATCGGCCCGCTCGGCGATCAGGGCCTTTTGATCGCGCGCGATCATTACGACCGGATCGGCGGCTACCCGCCGCAGGCCCGCCGTTCCGAGGCACGGCTGCTCCGCCGGCTCGGCCGCTCGTCCCGGACCGTGCTGCGCAGCCAGATCGTCATGATCGGCTGAAGTCACCTGATACTTGCCAAAGTCAAATAATTAATTGACAATGGCAAACATCGAGGTGCCGCCATGCCATCAAGCCCTTCCTCACCAGCCCTTGCCATCGAACAGGTCGCCGACGATCGCATCGCGGCGGTCCGCGCCTTCAACCGCTTCTATACCCGCAAGCTCGGTGTGCTCGACCAGCATCTTGGAAAGAGCCCGTTCTCGCTCAGCGAGGCCCGGGTGCTCTACGAACTCGCGCATCGCGACGAGCTGGCGGCAAAGGAGATCGGGAACGAGCTTGGCCTCGACCCCGGCTATCTCAGCCGCATCGTGCAAAGCTTCGACGAAAAGGGCCTGATCACGCGCAGGCCCCTGCCCGCCGATCGCCGTCAATATCAGCTCAGCCTCACCGCCAAGGGCCGCCAGACCTACGCCAAGCTGAACCTGAGCTCGCAAAACGAGGTTGCCGCAATGCTGGCTCAGCTTTCGGCCAGCGATGCAACGCGGCTCACGCAGGCCATGGCGACCATCGAGGCCGTGCTGGAGCAACGTCGAACCCAGCCTGCGGCCTTCATGCTGCGCAGCCATCGCGTCGGCGACATGGGCTGGGTCATCTCCAAGCAGGCCGCCGCCTATGCCGCGGACTACAACTGGGACATCAGCTACGAAGCGCTGGTCGCCGAGATCTGCGCACAGTTCATCAAGAATTACGATGCCGCGCGCGAGCACTGCTGGATCGCGGAAGTGGGCGGCGAGCCGGTCGGCTCGATCTTCCTGGTCAAGGCCACCGACGAGATCGCCAAGCTGCGCCTGTTGCAGGTGGAGAAGAAGGCGCGCGGGCTCGGTGTCGGCCGCGCGCTGGTCGAGCAATGCATCCAGGGTGCACGCGAGCGCGGCTACAGCAGGATGACGCTGTGGACGCAAAGCATCCTGGTTGCCGCACGCGGCATCTATCAAAGTGCAGGCTTCAAGCTCGTGAAGGAAGAGAAGCACCACAGCTTCGGTGCCGATCTGGTCGGCGAGACCTGGGAGCGGGATCTCTGATTTTGCGACGAGCGCGATGCGAATGAATGTGCCCTCGCCCCTTGTGGGAGAGGGCAGCGACGCCGGCAGACACAGGCTCACTTGGGTGAGGGGTGTGTCTCAGCGTATTCCGTGCGGATAGATACCCCTCATCCGGCGCTTCGCGCCACCTTCTCCCACAAGGGGACAAGGGAGAAAGCAATCACACCGTTGCGCCTTGCGCCTTCGGCCGGCGCAGATGCTCGTCCAGCCGCGGCATGATCTCGACGAAATTGCAGGGGCGCGTGCGGTAGTCGAGCTGAGCGGCGAGGATGCCGTCCCAGCCGTCGCGGCAGGCACCGGGCGAGCCTGGCAGGCAGAAGATGTAGGTCGCACCCGCGACGCCGGCGGTGGCGCGGCTCTGGATCGTCGACGTGCCGATCTTGGCGTGGCTCATCATGTGGAACGCGATCGAGAAACCGTCCATGCGCTTTTCGAACAGCGGCTCGATCGCCTCCGGCGTGACGTCGCGCCCGGTGAACCCGGTGCCGCCGGTGGTGATGACGACGTCGATGCCGGCATCCGCGATCCAGCGGCGAACGACGGCGCGGATCGCTTCGACATCGTCGGTGACGATCTCGCGGGCGGCGAGGCGATGGCCGGCCGCAGCAAGGCGGTCGGCGAGCGTCTGGCCGGACTTGTCATCCGCGAGCGCACGGGTGTCGGACACGGTGAGCACTGCGATGTCGAGCGGGATGAATTGTTTTGCTTCGTCGATGGAGGCCATTGCTCGCTCCTATTTCCCCAATCACCGCCCTCATCCTGAGGTGCGCGCCGTGCGGTGCAAGCGCACCGCTCGTCGAGCCTCGAAGGATGGGCCGGGGCCTCGTCCTCCTCCAGGGATCGCCGAAGAGGCGAGCACCTCAGGATGACGCCACTACTTCTGAATCCCATGATGCGCAATGGCGCATCATAATTCACGCTGCGCCCGGGGCACGGACGCTTGTGGCAACTACTGCCCGCCGCCGAACGTGTTGCAGGCCTGGACCGTGCCTTGCTGATAGCCGGTCATGAACCACTGCTTGCGTTGCGCGGCCGAGCCGTGGGTGAAGGAGTCAGGCACGACGCGTCCCGTGGCTTGGCGCTGCAGCGTGTCGTCGCCGATCGCGCTCGCCGTGGTCAGCGCGGCGTCGATGTCGCCGGGCTCGAGGAAGTTCGGACGCTTCTTCGACTCGCGATTGACCCAGACGCCGGACAGGCAATCGGCCTGCAATTCGACCTTCACCTGGAGCGCGTTGGCCTCCGCCTTCGAGCCCGCCTGCTGCTGCAGCCGCGTCACGCGCGGAATGATGCCGAGCAGGTTCTGGATGTGATGGCCGGCTTCGTGCGCGATGATGTAGGCGGTGGTGAAATTGCAGGCGGACTTGCCGGAGCAGCCGCGGAAGCGCGTCTCGACCTCACGGAAGAACGAGGTGTCGAGGAAGATGGTGCGATCCGGCGGACAATAGAACGGCCCCATCGCCGACTCTGCCCGGCCGCAGCGGCCGCCATTGGTGACGTTGCGGAACAGCACGACCTTCGGACCGGTGTAGGACTGGCCGGAGGCCTGGAAGATCTCGCTCCAGCGATCGTCGATCTCGCCGAGAATGCCGGAGATCATGCTGCCCATCTCGTCCGTCGGCGCGCCACGCTTGGCGGTCGAGGACGACTGGCGGTCGGTCTGGTAGCTCGGCGCCTGGCCGCCGCCGGTGAGAATCTCGGCGCCGCCGATCAGGATGCGCGGATCGATGCCGAAGGCGTAGCCTACGAGGCCGAGCACGATGATGGTACCGATACCGAGCCCGCCGCCGCCCATGGGCAGGCCGAACCCGCCGCCTCCACCGCCGCCACCACCTTCGTCGCGACGATCCTCGATGTCGTCGCTGCGGCGGAAGTCATCGTAACGCATGGCGGCCTTCCCTTTGGAGCCCCCGATTCCCGGGATCCCTGATTCAGTTTCGTCGGCGCGCAGGAGCGCGAAAGCTCAACGCGCCACACACGTAAAATTTCCCTTGCCTTTATCAATATCGTGGCCGGCAAAAATTGCCTAGTGCGGCAACATGCCGATGCCAGCAATTTTTTCCGAGGGTCGAGCAATTTTTTCCGAGAGAAATTTGGGGCTTTTTTGGCGCCGGGGCTGCTCCCGCAACGCGAAGAATTGCGAAATACCCTGCAAAACACGATAAACGCGCGCGACGACCGGCGCGCCGGACGCGATGCGGGGACTGCTCACGAAAGCGGCGGGTTAAGTCGATTTTTACTTTGCCGCTTCAATGTAACGGTCAGTCGGTTGTTTGGTCCCGCGTCGCCGACAGCGTCGCCTGAGTCAGAGTTCTTGAGTCATGGTAGAGTCGCGTCGCGGGGCGTCTGCAAGGGCGCCCCGCACAAATTTTGAGTCCGCCTCGCATCGCATCATTCTCGGTGATTGCGTCGCCGAGATGTCGAAGCTTCAGGCTGGTTCGGTCGATCTCGTGTTCGCCGATCCGCCGTACAATCTCCAGCTCAAGGGCGATCTCAAGCGCCCCGACGAATCCCATGTCGACGCCGTCGACGACGACTGGGACAAGTTCGATTCGTTCTCCGCCTATGACGATTTCACCCGCGCCTGGCTGCTTGCCGCTCGCCGCGCGATGAAGCCGTCGGCGACGATCTGGGTGATCGGCTCCTATCACAACATCTTCCGCGTCGGCGCGATCATGCAGGACCTCGGCTTCTGGCTCCTGAACGACATCGTCTGGCGCAAGTCGAACCCGATGCCGAATTTCCGCGGCCGCCGCTTCACCAACGCGCACGAGACCATGATCTGGGCCGCGCGCGACGAAAAAGCCAAGGGCTATACGTTCAATTACGAGGTGCTGAAGGCCGCGAACGAGGACGTGCAGGCACGTTCCGACTGGCTGATCCCGCTCTGCACCGGCGAGGAGCGCCTCAAGGGCGCCGACGGCAAGAAGGTGCATCCGACGCAGAAGCCGGAAGGCCTGCTCGCGCGCGTGCTGTTGTCCTCGTCCAAGCCCGGCGATCTCGTGATCGATCCCTTCAACGGCACCGGCACCACCGGCGCGGTCGCAAAACGCCTCGGCCGCTCCTATATCGGCTTCGAGCGCGACAGGACTTATGCGAAGGCCGCGGAAGCCCGAATCGCCAAAGTCGAGCCGCTGCCGGAGGAGAGCCTCGCCCCGTTCATGACCGCGCGCGAAGCGCCGCGGGTCGCGTTCTCCGAGCTGATCGAGCGCGGCATGATAATGCCCGGCACGAAGCTGTTCGACGCCAAGAAGAAGCTCGGCGCATTGGTGCGTGCCGACGGCGCCATCATGTTCGGCGACAAGGTCGGCTCGATCCACCGCATCGGCGCGGTGGCGCAAGGCGCGCAAGCCTGCAACGGCTGGACCTTCTGGCACGTCGAGACCAAGAAAGGTCTCAAGCTGATCGACGAGCTGCGCGCCGAGATCCGCGCCGGCATGGCGGCGGAGTAGCCGCTTCCCACGATCTTGTAGGGTGGGCAAAGCGAAGCGTGCCCACGTCCTGCCCAATTGACGCGAAGACGTGGGCACGGCGCAAACGCGCCTTTGCCCACCCTACGGCGCCTTGAATGCCGCGCCAGCCGGGATTAAGTTTCCTCGATCAGCCCCGTCCTGACCGGTGGGCCCTATGCGACGACAGTCCGAGACATTGCTGTTGGTGCCGCTGCTGCCGATCTTCCTGCTCGGCATGTTTCCGATGTTCCTGATCGCCCTGCTGGGGTTCTTCGGCCTCGCGCTGTTCGGCGTGCTCGTGATCTGCGTCGGGCTCGCCAGCAGCAACGAGGCTCACGACAATTTCAATCACGACGTCATCGTTCACGGCTATGCGCGCGGATCGGAGCGCGCGGCGCGGGCCTCCGACATGCATCTGGCCACGCGGCTCGGGCTGCGGCTGGAAGCGGTCGGCGCCGCGATGGTCATTACGGCGGCAATCGGCCTTTGTTACGCCGGCTGATCTGCGTGGCGCGCAGATACCGCCCGGCAAACTCGCCGGTTGCCCTCCCGCAACGGGTTCAGGCAAGACAGGCGGCGCGGCAATGATGCTGCGTTCGCGCCTTGCAACAAACCTGGGGAGATCGATGCTCAAATTCTATTTCAACGGATCGCCGAACCCGACCAAGGTCGCGCTTTATCTGGAGGAGTCCGGCCTGCCCTTCGAGCCGGTGAAGATCGACACCCGCAAGGGCGAGCAGTTCACGGCGGAATTCCTCAAGATCAATCCGAATGCCAAGGTGCCGGCGATCGACGATGGCGGCACCATCGTGTTCGACAGCAACGCCATCCTGCTCTACCTCGCCGAGAAGACCGGCAAGTTCCTGCCCGCCGCGAGCGTGCGCGGCGAGACGCTGTCATGGCTGATGTTCATCGCCACCGGCGTCGGCCCATATTCGGGTCAGGCCGTGCACTTCAAGCATTTCGCGCCGAAGGACCAGAACCACGATTACGCCCATAACCGCTACCAGTACGAGACCGATCGCCACTACAAGGTTCTCGACGCTCACCTCAAAGGGCGCAGCTACATGGTCGGCGACGGCTATTCGATCGTCGACATGGCGCTGTGGGGCTGGGCGCGGATGCTGCCGTTCAAGCTCGGCGACGACGCCTTTGCGCGCTACCCGAACGTGAAGCGGCTGGTTGACGAGATCTCGGCGCGCCCCGCAGCCGCGCGTGCGATCGCCCTGAAGGACAAGTTCACCTTCAAGGCCGAGATGGACGACGAGGCGCGCGCCAACATGTTCAAGCACATGGCGACCAAGGTCGCCTGATCGCACCGCGCCGCTCTTCGAGGCCACGCGCATGCGCGTGGCCTTTTGCGTTTGGGATTCAGGCGGCGTGGACCGAGTTCAGGAACTTGGCCACTTCGAGCTTGAGGCGGTTGCTGTCGGCCGACAGCGAGCGCGCCGCCGACAGCACCTGCGATGAGGCCGACCCGGTTTCGGAGGCGCCGCGCTGCACGTCGCCGATGTTGGACGACACCCTCTGCGTGCCATGAGCCGCCTGCTGGACGTTGCGGGAAATCTCCTGCGTCGCCGCGCCCTGCTGCTCCACGGCGGCCGCAACCGTCGACGAAATCTCCGACAGCCGCTCGATGGTGGCGCTGATCTCCCTGATGGAGCCGACCGATTCCTCCGTCGCGGCCTGGATGCCCGACACCTGCTGGGCGATCTCGCCGGTGGCCTTCGCAGTCTGCTCGGCGAGCGCCTTGACCTCGGAGGCGACCACGGCAAAGCCGCGGCCGGCTTCACCCGCGCGCGCCGCCTCGATGGTGGCGTTCAGCGCCAGGAGGTTGGTCTGGCCGGCGATGGTGCTGATCAGCTCGACCACGTCGCCGATCCGCGCGGCGGCCTTGGAGAGCGCGCCGACCCGGTCATTGGTCCTGCTCGCCTGACCAACGGCCTCGACCGCGATACGGGCGGATTCCTGCACCTGGCGGGCGATCTCGGACACCGAGGAGGACAGCTCCTCGGTCGCCGAGGCAACCGCCTGCACATTGGCCGAGGCCTCCTGCGAGGCGCTGGCGACCTCCGTCGACAAATCCTGGGCCCGCGAGGCGGTCGTGGTCAAGGTGCCGGCGGAGGCTTCGAGCTCGTTCGATGCCGACGACACGGTGTTCACGATCTCGCCGACCGCCTGCTCGAACTGATCGGCGAGCCTGACCATGTCAGCCTTGCGGCTTTCCTCCTGCCGCGCCTCGACCTCGGTCTGCTCGGCGCGCAGGCGCTCGGTCTCGACCATGTTGTCCCTAAACACCTGGATCGCCTTGGCCATGTCGCCGATCTCGTCGGCCTTGCCGCGTCCGGGGATCTCGACCTCGAGATTGCCGCCGGCAAGCCGCCCCATCGCGCTCGTCATCGAAGCCAGCGGACCGACGATGCTGCGGGCGATCAGGAATGCGACGATGCCGCCGAACAGGACGGCAAGGCCGCCCGCGATCTCCTGAATGGTTGTCGTACCGGCGATCACGGCTTCGGCGGTCGTACGCGATTCCTGGTAGTCCTTCTTCAGGGTCGTTTCCGCGGCCTTGAGCCTGCCGACGCTGTCGACGATGAGGGGCGCGAGGGTCTTGTGGTAGATCTCGTCGGCCTGAAGCATCGCGGCGGACGTCGTCTCGAACGCCGATTTGTAGATTCCGAGCGAGGTCTTTACGGGCGCGAGCGTGGATCGCAATTCCGCTGCCTGCGGGCTCTTTTCGAGAGCCGCGAGCCGTTGCGCCGCCCTGTCTACGCTCGCCCTGAAATTCGCGGGTCCCTGCGCGTCGCGCAAGGCCAGGAAACGCCAGTTTGCGACCCGAACAAGGAGGATCCTGGATTCGAGGTCGGCGACGAGGGCCGCGGTGTCTTCGTCGACGGCTGCGCGCGCTGCATCGACCAGCTTGCCCATCTTGACGGCCAGCTCTTCGCCGCTCGGCAGCAACGTGGCCTTGCCCGTTCGCGCCTCGTTGACGGCGTCGCCGAGGTTGTCACGCAGGCGTCGCATCTTGGCAATGTCGTCGATGAGGCCGTTGTAGAGCGCTCGCCGATCCTCCGAGAGCGTCCCCTTGGCGCCGACCCGCAACAGCTCGGTCGCCGCGGTTTCCCGCTCTTGCGCCTCCTTCATCGCGGGCTCGTTGGCGTCGTAGACGTAACGCAGATTGGCCCGCTGGATCGCCTGAAGATGGGTCGATATTTCCAAAACCCGCGCCGTGCTGTCCGAAAGTGCGGATTGTCTCGCGACCTGATCCTGCACCGCCCGCAAATTCCAGACGGCAACCACCGCCATCGCGAGACCGACCGCCACCAAGGCCATGAAGCCTGCGTACAGGCGTCCCCTGATCCGCAAACGAAACTTCGGCATTCCCACTGTCCACCCAGATGTCATTTCACTTCGAGCGGCCGAACAAGTCCGGCAAATCGTCACGACCACCCTGGCAGCCGCGCGTCTTTGCGACCCACGCTGCACCGCGACACAATGGGGGACACTCGTTAATTGAACCTTCAAATTTTTCGCGCGCACCAAAGTGGCGCGCACAATATCTGCTGATTTTATAGCCAGTTGCGTGCGCCCTTGGCGCAAGGCGTGCGACCCATGCAGATAGATACCCGCATGGGCGCCCGGATGCATGCCTGTTACGCGGTGGCCTGCTGCAATTGCCGCCCGAATCCCTCCCATTCTCTCTCTGTTTTCATTTCCGCCGGAAGGGCTTCTTCAGCTCGTACTCAATCTCCGAACGAGACATCCCGCAGTCCAGAAGCTCCCGCTCGCTCATCGCCACGAGCTGACGGCGCGCCGAAGACCGCTCGCGCCTGATACGAACGATCTCCGCCAGTCTTTGCCATACCGACGCGACCATCGCCAACCGTGACGGACGGCGCCGGCGGGCGGACCAGATCACGCTCAAGTCAGTCAGCCCGCGGCTCTGACGCCCCCTTGGGGAAAAGAACCGAGCGCCCGCTCGGTCAGGATCGAGTCGCAGTACTCGCGGATCTCCTTGATCTTGCCGTCCTCGAGACGAAACACCAGGCAATAGTCATTGTCGTAGCGCACGCCTTCGGGCGTGACGTTGACGCCCTTGGCCTCCACGACGACCACATCGCCGTCGGCGATGAAGCGGTGCGCGACCGTGCGCGTGCGGTCGCGCAGGCGGGTGCGCACATAGCCGTGCAGATCGTTGAGGATCGACTCCTTGCCTGAGAAGGTGCGCGACCAGGAATACTGGCCGGTCACGACCCATTTGGCATCTTCGGCAAGGCTTGCAGCGAACAGGGCGCGATCGCGCGCGGCCGGATCTGGATTGGCGGCGGCGGCGAAAATATCCTGCATCAGTTTCTTGTTGGCGCTCGCGTTCATGGCGGCATCTCCGTTTGGTGGGAACGCGGAGATCATCGCCGCAGCATCAGAATTCTTCAAATCGATAGAGAATATGATATCTATTCGCCTGATGAATTTGAACTCGCTTGACCTCAACCTGCTGACCGCGCTCGACGCCCTGCTGCGCGAGGCCAGTGTCAGCCGCGCCGCGCTTCGAATGGGCCTGTCGCAGCCGGCGGCCAGCCACGCACTGCAGCGCCTGCGCGACATACTTGGCGATCCGCTGCTGGTGCGCACCGGTGCACGGATGGAGCTGACGCCGCGGGCGCAGGCCTTGCGCGCGCCGCTGGCGCAGGCGCTCGATCAGGTGCGCGGCCTGTTCGTGCCCGATGACTTCGATGCCGCACGCAGCGAGCGGCAATTCCGCCTGATGATGCCGGATCTCGCAGTCGAGCTGCTGATGCCGCCGCTGATGGAGAAGGTGACGCGGGCCGCGCCCAACGTCCGCATCGACATCGTGCCATGGCGGGGATCGGCGATCTTCCACGCCGAGTTCGCCCGCACCATCGACCTCGTGATCTCGATCGGCAACGCCTTCAAGGGCTTTCACCGCCAGCTGCTCTACGTCGACAGCGACGCGCTGGCGGTGCGGCGCGGCCACCCCTTGGCCGCGAAGCTGAAGCGGCGCGAGACGTTCCTGGCCGCTCGCCATGTCGGCGTGATCATCCGTGGCAGCAACGAGGATCTGATCGACACCTGGCTGCGCGCCAAGGGCATCGAGCGGCACATCTCGCTGGTCGTGTCAGGCTATCTCGAAGCGCTGCACGTCGCCGCCCGCACCGATCTCGTCGCCTTCGTGCCACGCCGGCTGATCGCAGCACTGTCGAAACAGCTCGGCCTCGTCGCGGTGACCCCGCCGCTCGACCCCGGGATCGACGAGCAGTTCATGTTCTACCCGACCCGCGCGCAGATGGACCCCGGCTCGATCTGGCTGCGCCGACTGATGCTGGAGACGGGGCGGGAATTGGAGAAGCGGAAGGCTGGGTAGGATGCTGCTTCACCAAACACGGTGTCGTCCCGGACAAGCGCAGCGAAGCGGAGCGCCGATCCGGGACCCATAACCACAGGATGCGGTTTGGCGAAGACTGGTCGTTCGGGATTGCTACCGATCGCAATCGATAGATTCCGCGGTATGGGTCCCGGGTCTGCCCTTGCGCTTGCCCGGGACGACACCGCGTATTTGTCACGCCTTCTGCGCGTCCATCACCTTGCGCACGGCGGGCCTGTCAGACATGCGCTTGAAATGGTCGGCGATCTTCGGGGTTGCGTTGATGTCGACGCTGTCGCCTTCGAGCCAGGTCGAGAGCGTGTAGAGATACGGATCGCAGATCGTGAACTGATCGCCCATCACCCAGGGCCCCCGAAACATCTTCTGCTCGATCAGGGCAAAGCAGGCGGCCATGGTCTTCGGGACCATCGCCTTCATATCGGCGAACGAGCTCTCCTGCGTCGCCCAGCGCGGACCGCGCATCTTGTGGGCATGATTGATGTGCACGGTCGAGCAGAGGTAGGAGTTGAACGACTGTACCTGGGCGAAGTCGAAGGGATCATCGAGCGGCGCGAGCTTCGCCTTGGGGAAGGTCTGCGCGAGATAGGCCAGCATCGCCGGCGTCTCGGTGAGGACGCCGCGATCGGTCACCAGCGCCGGCACGCGGCCCTTCGGGTTGATCTTGAGATAGTCCGGGCTGTTCTGCTGGTTGTCCTTGAAGCTCAGCCGTTCAGCCGCGTAGTCGGCGCCGGCCTCCTCCAGGGTGATGTAGGTGGCGAGCGCGCAGGTGCCGGTGGCGTAGTAGAGCTTGAGCATGTCGGACCTCATGGGAAAGCCCGAGGTTAACGGCCCTCCGCCGCCCCGTCCATAGGGGACCTCTTCGCAGTTGCCCACGGCCGCCCGGCCGTGCGAAGACGCCGTCAATCGGAGGGGATTTTGTCATGACCGTACTCATCGCCGGTGGCGGCATCGGCGGGCTGACGCTTGCGCTCAGCCTGCACCAGATCGGCGTTCCCGTAAAAGTGTTCGAGAGCGTCGCGGAACTGAAGCCGCTCGGCGTCGGCATCAACGTGCTGCCGCATGCAGTGCGCGAGCTGATCGAGCTCGGGCTGATGGACAGACTGGACGCCAGCGGGGTGCGGACGCGCGAGCTCGCCTATTTCTCCAAGCATGGCAAGCCGATCTGGAGCGAGCCGCGCGGGCTGGAGGCCGGCTACAAATGGCCGCAATTCTCGATCCATCGCGGCACGCTGCAACAGCTCCTGCTCGACACCGCGATCGAGCGGCTCGGCCGTGACAACATCCTCACCAGCCACCATCTGACCGGCTGGAGCGAGACGGCAGACGGCGTGCGCGCTGACTTCATCGATCGGGCGACCGGCAAGGCCGCCGGGAGTTACGACGGCGCGATCCTGATCGCCGCCGACGGCATTCATTCCGCCGCACGCGAAAAGCTCTATCCCAATGAAGGTCCGCCGATCTGGAACGGCCGCATCCTCTGGCGCGGCGTCACGCCTTCCAAGGCCTTCCTGACTGGCCGCACCATGATCATGGCCGGTCACGAGATCCTCAAATTCGTCTGCTATCCGATCAGCAAGGCGCCGGACGCCGCGGGCAATCATCTGATCAATTGGGTCGCCGAGCGCCACATGCCGCCGACCTATCAATGGCGGCGCGAGGACTATAATCGCACCGCGCGGCTGGAAGAGTTTCTGCCCTGGTTCGAGAGCTGGCAGTTCGACTGGCTCGACGTGCCCGGCCTGATCAAGAACTGCCCGCACGCCTATGAATATCCGCTGGTCGACCGCGATCCGGTCTCGCAATGGACCTTCGGCAAGGTCACGCTGATGGGCGATGCCGCGCATCCGATGTACCCGATCGGCTCGAACGGCGCCTCGCAGGCCATCCTCGATGCCCGCACCATCACCCGCGAGATTCTCGCGCATGGACCGACGACCGCGGCGCTGCTCGCCTATGAGGCCGAGCGCCGGCCCGCGACCACCGACCTCGTCCTGCTCAACCGCAAGAACGGACCCGAGCAGGTCATGCAACTGGTCGAGGAGCGCGCGCCCGACGGCTTTGAGGTCGTCACCGACGTGCTGTCGCAGAAGGAACTGGAAGACATCGCCGCCAACTACAAGCGCGTTGCGGGCTTCCAGGTCGAGGCGCTGAACGCGAAGCCGCCGATCGTCAGTGGAGATGCGAAGCGCGCGAGCGCCTGAAGGCGGGGCGGTAAGAGTTGTCCAACCGCCCCGCGTCCGTCACGGCCCATCAATAACCATACTGTCCGGAACACACCCAGTTGCCGTAGGCATCGTAGCAACGGTTGTTGTAGTAGCCGTATGCACCTGCCGCCGCCGCTCCGACTCCTACTGCCGCGGCTCCGTATGCGGCTCCCCGGTAGACGCCTCTACGCGCCGCAGTACGTGCTACGGGGTACCCTGCTATCGGCCGGGAGACGTGAGCGCGGCCGTAGCGACCAGCGTGAACGGCACCGCCTCTGTAGTGCGCGCCTCCTCCATGAAATCCCCCTCCCCGATAGGCGCCACCTCCTCCGCGGCCGCCGCGGGCGAGTGCGTCATCGGGAACAAGGCTTGCGCCGACAAGAACGGCTGCGGCCAAGCCAACCAGAGCATATCGAAACATGGGCGTCCTCCCGTCATTGGAGTGCCGGTTCCATCCGCAGGGTGATGCCGTCAACGGGACAGGCACTTGCCCCATCATTTGGCGCGCCCTGCATGTCCAATTGACCTAGATCAACGCCTGTCTGTTTCAAAGACCCGGAATGGTCCAGCGCTTTCAGGCCGAGGCTGAAGACCATGAGCGGCCGCAACCGCCCGCTGGTGCGCTTCGATCTAAGCCACATCCTTGGATGCGAGAGAAATTTGTCCATTCGATAGACGCGAATAACCGAGGCTGCGATCATGAAGTTCCGGGCGGGGTTGCTTGCGGCGGCTATCTTGCTGGCCGAAATACACGTAAGTCATGCGGCGATACGGATCGCCGGCGATCGTGGCGGGCTAATCGACACCTATGTTGACAGATATGAACGCCTGCGCACTTCCGGAGAGACCGTCATCATCGATGGACTTTGTGCCTCATCGTGCACCATCGTTCTCGGTGCAGTTGGCGCTGACAAAATCTGTGTGACCTCGAAGGCCGCTCTCGGCTTCCACGCTGCTTGGGATTTCGGTCGGAAGGGAAGGACGATCACCGACCCTGACGCCACCAATTACCTATACTCCATGTATCCCGCGCCGGTGCAGCGTTGGATCGCGGCGCGCGGCGGGTTGAGGCCGCAACTCATCTTGCTGCGCGGCAAAGCACTTCAGGCGCTGTATAAGCCTTGCGCGCAGCACTCCGCGACACGGCCCCGACGGTAACGACTACCGCACCACCCTTGCCGCTTCCAGCAACCGCTCGGTCGCGCTAGCCGTTGCCAGCACCGTGCCGTTCTCCGCCATCAGCTTGGCCTCGACGAACGCAATCGTCTTGCCGAGCTGCGTCACCTTCGCCTCCCCGATGATCGGACCGGGCTTGGCGGGGCTGAGGAAATTCACGGTCATGCTGATGGTGGTGGTATAGAGCCGGCCCTCGCTCATCACCAGCACCGCCGGGCCCATGGTGTCGTCGAGCATGGCCGAGAGCATGCCGCCCTGGATGAAGCCGGCCGGATTGCAGAATTCCGGCTTGCCCTCGAAGCCGAGCTTGATCCAGCCCTCCTCGGGGCGGGCATCGAGCAGGCGCCATCCCAACAGCTCCGCACAGGGTGGCCTTGGAAAATTGTCGAGCGCGGTCTTGACCATTTGCAGCCTCCGTTTCGCACCCCGATAGCGTAGCGCTGCTGCCAGCGTGCTGTCAGGAGGACGAGCCCGCTGAAAGGTTGAGCGCGTGCGCAATGACCTTGCGCATGACATTGGGCAGCGCCTCGTCCGCAAGGGTGGCGACCGGCACCCAGCGCATGCCCTCGGGCGCGCGGGTGCGGGCTTCGGCCTTCGCCGTGTAGACAACCAGCTCCAGCGGAAAATGCGTGAAGACGTGGGTGACGACGCCCATTTTGCGGTGCCAGCGCGACAGCCCCTTCAGCGCCGGCGCCTGCAGCTTCGCCGCCGCCTCGTCCTGGCCGGCGAGCCAGTCCGAGCCGGGCACTTCGGTCATGCCGCCGAGCAGGCCCTTTTCGGGCCGGCTGCGGACCAGCAGCTCCTCGCCGCGTGTGACGACGAAGGCCGCTCCGCGCCGCAGCGTTCCGCTCTTCTTCGGCGCCTTGCGCGGAAAGGTCTCCTGCGTGCCTTGGAGCCGCGCCGTGCAATCCTCGTTCAGCGGACACAGCGAGCAGGCCGGCTTTTTCGGCGTACAGATCGAGGCGCCGAGATCCATCAGCGCCTGCGCGCTGTCGCCGGCGCGGGAGTTTGCAAGCAGCGTCGCCGCCAGTTGCTGGATCAGAGGTTTCGCCTGCGGGAGTTCATCTTCAACTGCAAAGAGCCGCGACACCACGCGCTCGATATTGCCGTCGACCGGCATGGTGTGGCGATCGAAGGCGATCGCCGCGATCGCCGCCGCCGTGTACGGCCCGATGCCCGGTAGCGCACGCAGCCCCTCCTCGGTGTCGGGAAAGATGCCGCCATGCTCGCGCGTCACCGCGACCGCGCAGACGTACAGGTTACGCGCGCGCGAGTAATAGCCGAGCCCGGCCCACATCCGCAGCACGTCATCCTGCGAGGCCCGTCCGAGCGCAGTGACATCCGGCCAGCGCGCGACGAATTTTTCGAAATAGGGCCCGACCGCCTTCACCGTGGTCTGCTGCAGCATGATCTCCGACAGCCAGACGAGGTATGGGTCCGACGTCTCGCCGGGCGCGGCCCGCCACGGCAACCTGCGCCGGTGGCGGTCGTACCAAGCGAGCAACGCCACCGGGCGCGACGAGGTCTCCGCCTGACTGGGTTCCGATTTCGCCTTCAGCGCGGATTTAGGGCTCATGCTCCCACTGTAGCGGTCCGACCTCAATCTCTCCACGTCATGCCCGCGCTTGTCGCGGGCATCCACGTCTTTCTTCGTGGCGAGACGTGGATGGCCGGGACAAAGCCCGGCCATGACGGCGGCAGTTCCTGTCACGTCGCGCACGGTGCTATAAGGACCCATGTCCAAATTCCCTCCCAAACCCGGTCCCATCAGCGCCAAGCCGCTGGGCATCCTGCTCAACGACGTCTTTGCCGAGGCCTATGCCAAGCAGGGCTTTGCGGCACGCGAGTTGGTGACGCGGTGGGCGCAGATTGCAGGTCCCGAGATCGCGGCCCATGCCGAGCCGCTGAAGATGCAATGGCCGCGCCCGGTGGAGGGCCAGCCGCAGGAGTCGGCGACCCTGGTGCTGCGGGTCGAGGGGCCGATGGCGCTGGAGATCCAGCATTCCGCCGACGTGATCCTGGAGCGCGTCAACCGCTTCTTCGGCTGGAGCGCGGTCGGCACGCGCGATCCCAAATCGGTGGCCAAGGTGGCGGAGAGCCTTGGTGACATCGAAGATGAACAACTGAAGACGGCGCTGGCGCGGCTGGGGGCTGCCATCAAGCGAAATTGAGCCTAATTTTTCGGTCAATCTGGACCCGTCTCTACCGCTCGCCATTGCCTCAAGCTACGTTTCAAGCTAGCGACAGGCCGCCCGGGCGGGAACTTCATAGACCCTGGGGCGACATTTTTGCCAATTCGGGAGCCGACCTTGATCATCACCCGCCGCGCCTTCACCACGATGCTGTCGCTGACCGGGCTTGCCGCGGTCGCCGGGTTCTCGCCGCTGCGGCTCATCTCCGACGCCATGGCGCAGTCGGCTGCCGACGTCGCCAAGCCCGTGTCGCTGCCCGACATGGCGCTCGGGCCCAACGATGCCGCCGTCACCATCACCGAATACGCCTCGATGACCTGCCCGCACTGCGCCGCCTTCAACGAGCAGGTGTTCCCGAAGATCAAGAAGGAATACATCGACACCGGCAAGGTGAAGTACATCTTCCGCGAGTTCCCGCTCGACATCAAAGCCGCCGCCGGCTCGATGCTGTCGCGCTGCATCGCCAATGGTGATGGGCCGAAATACTTCGCCGTCACCGACATGCTGTTCCGGCAGCAGAACGACTGGGTGGTGAAGAACACCACCGAGACCCTGACGCGGATCGGCAAGCAGGCCGGTCTCACCCAGCAGCAGGTCGAAGCCTGCCTGAAGGACCAGGCGCTGCTCGACAAGATCGCCGCCGACCAGAAATATGCCAGCGACGTTCTGAAGGTGGATTCGACGCCGACCTTCTTCATCAACGGCGAGAAGATCAAGGGCGAGGCCTCGTTCGAGGAATTCGCCAAGAAGATCAATCCGCTGTTGAAGAGCTGATTCGCACGCCCCAATTCTGATTCGCATCTCGAAAGCCGTATCTTTCCCGGCATAAATCCCTTGGGAAAAGCGGCTTTCGCCGGTTGCCCTCGCGGCGCACCGCGGCCATTGTCCAGCCGCATGAGGCGCCTCGCGCGACTCGCCCGGATAACGACATTGCCTTCCATGGTATTGTCCCGGCAGGGGGGATTCGCGCCTGCCAACAGAGATGCGTGCTTATGAAAATCACCCGGCTGCGCCTTCACGGCTTCAAGTCCTTCGTTGAGGCCACGGACTTCGTCATCGAGCCCGGCCTGACCGGCGTGGTCGGACCCAACGGCTGCGGCAAGTCGAATCTCGTCGAAGCGCTGCGCTGGGCGATGGGTGAGACCTCGTACAAGTCGCTGCGCGCCGCCGACATGGACGCGGTGATCTTCGCAGGCTCCGGCAACCGTCCCGCGCGCAACCACGCCGAAGTGACGATGACGATCGACAATGCCGATCGCACCGCGCCGGCGGCGATGAACGACAGCCAGTTGCTCGAAATCTCCCGCCGCATCGAGCGCGAGGCGGGGTCGGTCTATCGCATCAACGGCCGCGACGTGCGCGCCCGCGACGTGCAGATCCTGTTTGCGGATGCCGCCACCGGCGCGCGTTCGCCGGCTCTCGTCCACCAAGGCAAGATCGGCGAGATCATCCAGGCCAAGCCCGAGCAGCGCCGTCGCGTGCTGGAAGACGCTGCCGGCGTCGCCGGTCTGCACGCCCGCCGCCACGAGGCCGAGCTGCGGCTGAAGGCGGCCGAAACCAATCTCACCCGCGTCGAGGACGTGATCGGCCAGCTCGCAGGACAAATGGAAGGCCTGAAGAAGCAGGCCCGCCAAGCCGTGCGCTACCGCGAGGTCGCGGCCAAGGTCCGCAAGGCCGAAGCCACGCTGTTCCACCTGCGCTGGATCGGCGCCCATGCCGACGTCAACGAATCCGGCCAGACTCATGATCTCGCGGTGCGCGAGATGGCCGAGCGCACCCAGCACCAGGCCGAAGCCGCCCGCATCCAGGCGATCCGCGCCGCCGAAATGCCGGCGCTGCGCGATGCCGAGGCGCGCGCCGCCGCAGGCTTGCAGCGCCTGACCAATGCTCGCGAGCTGCTCGACCGCGAGGAGGAGCGCGCCAAGGAGCGCGTCGCCGAGCTCGAGCGTCGTCTCGCCCAGTTCGAAGGCGATATCTCGCGCGCCCAGCAGCAGACCATGGACGCCGACGTCGCGCTGCAGCGGCTCGACACCGAAGATTCCGAACTGAAGGAAGAGATCAAGTCGCGCGTCGAGAAGCGCTCCGGCGTCGACGAGCGCGTCGGCGAAGCCGAGGCGGTGCTGACCGAAACCGAGCAGCAGTTCGCCGAGCTCACCACTGCGCTCGCCGACCTCACCGCCAAGCGCAATCAGCTCGAGGCCAACGTCCGCACCCACCGCGACAAGCTCGCCCGGCTCGACCAGGAGATCGGGAACGTCGCTGCGGAAGAGCAGAAGCTTGCCGCCGAGACCGGCGGCTTCGGCGATCTCGACGAACTGACCGCGACGGTCGAAACCGCGGAGCAGACGCTGGCCGCCTCGGAAGCCGCAGCGCAAGCGAGCGAAGCCGCCCACGTCGCGGCGCGCCAGACGCTGGAATCCTCGCGCTCACCGCTGGTCGAGGCCGACAAGCGCGCGCAGCGGCTCGAAACCGAGGCGCGCACGATCTCCAAGATCCTCAACGGGGAGACCAAGAATCTGTGGCCGCCGATCATCGACGGCATCACCGTCGACAAGGGCTTTGAAAAGGCGATCGGCGCCGCGCTCGGCGACGACCTCGATGCCCCGATCGACCCGTCGGCGCCGATGCGCTGGACCAATGTCGGACAGGCCGACGGCGATCCAGAGCTGCCCGAAGGCGCCGTGCCGCTCGCCAATCATGTGCAGGCGCCGGCCGAGCTGACACGCCGTCTGGCCCAGATCGGTGTGGTGCCGCGCGAGCGCGGTGCCGAGCTGGTCTCGCAGCTCAAGACCGGCCAGCGGCTGGTTTCGCCCGAGGGCGACGTCTGGCGCTGGGACGGTTTTGTTGCCGCGGCGCATGCGCCGACCGGTGCCGCGCGGCGCCTTGCCGAGCGCGCCCGTCTCGTCGACATCGAGAACGAGCTGGAGCAGGCCCGCATCGACGCGCAGATCAAGCGCCAGGCGCTGGAGAATGCCGAGTCCGAGCTGCAGATGGCGGCCAGCACGGAAGGCGCCAGCCGCGAAGCCTGGCGCGCCGCGCAGCGCGAGCTCAACGTCGCGCGTGAGCGCCATGCCACCGCCGAGCGCGAGATCAGCCGTCACGCCGCGCGCAAGGCGACACTGTCGGAAGCGCACAGCCGTCTCGCCGCCGACCGCGCCGAGGCCGAAGCTGCGTATGAATATGCCGAAGCCGGCATCTCCGAGCTGCCGTCGAGCGAGGACACCGAGACCCGTCTCGCCGCGGTCCGCAGCGACATCGAAGGCCATCGCCGCATGGCCGCCCAGGTCCGCGCCGAGGCGCAGGCGCTGGCGCGCGAGGCCGAGCTCGCCGACCGCCGCGTGCAGGCAATCCTGGCCGAACGCACCGAGTGGCAGAACCGCAAGGAGAGCGCGGCTTCCCACATCGACACCATCCAGGCCCGTATCGCCGAGCTCACGATCGAGCGCAGCGAGCTCGAAAACGCGCCGCAAGTGTTCGCCGAAAAGCGCAGCGCGCTGATCACCGAGATCGAATACGCCGAGAACGATCGCCGCATGGCCGCCGACGCGCTTGCGACCGCCGAGACCGCGATGGCCGAGACCGATCGCGTTGCCAAGCTGACCTTGGAGGCACTCTCCAGCTCCCGCGAGGCCACCGCCCGCGCCGAGGAGCGCATGGAAGGCGCGCGGCGCCGGCTCGAGGACATCGAGCGCGAGATCCGCGACATGCTGGAAGTCGAGCCGCAGGCCGTTGCCGGCCTCGCCGAGATCGAGCCCGGCGCAGAGCTGCCGCCGCTGCACGACATCGAGGAAGACCTCGAAAAGATGCGCCGCGACCGCGAGCGCCTCGGCGCCGTCAATTTGCGCGCCGAGGAAGAGCTGCGCGAGGTCGAGACCCAGCACAATGGTCTGGTCACCGAGCGCGACGACCTCGTCGAGGCCATCAAGCGTCTGCGCCAGGGCATCCAGAGCCTCAACAAGGAGGCGCGCGAGCGGCTTCTGACCTCGTTCGAGGTCGTCAACAACCACTTCAAGCGCCTGTTCGTCGAGCTGTTCGGCGGCGGCGAAGCGGCGCTGCACCTGATCGAGAGCGACGACCCGCTGGAAGCCGGCCTCGAAATCATTGCCAAGCCGCCCGGCAAGAAGCCGCAGACGCTGTCGCTGCTCTCGGGCGGTGAGCAGGCGCTGACCGCGATGGCGTTGATCTTCGCGGTGTTCTTGACCAACCCTTCGCCGATCTGCGTGCTGGACGAAGTCGACGCGCCGCTCGACGACCACAACGTCGAACGGTACTGCAACCTGCTGCACGAGATGACCGGCTCGACCGACACGCGCTTCATCATCATCACGCACAATCCGATCACGATGGCGCGGATGAACCGCCTGTTCGGCGTCACGATGGCCGAGCGCGGCGTCTCGCAGCTGGTGTCGGTCAGCCTGTCAGAGGCGGTGGACATTCTCGACCAGAACGTGGCGTGATATCCTTGGCGTCATTCCGGGGCTCGCGAAGCGAGAACCCGGAATGACGTGAGGTTGATGATGATCTCGCCCACGCTCCCTCCTGAACTCAAGGCCGCCCTCGACGGCAAGCTGCAGGGCTTCTCCCGCACCGACGCTGCACAACGGTCGCAGAAAATCTCGACCGCCTATCGCGCCGGCGGCGGCTCCGGCACGATCAAGTCGGACGCCGATGCGCTCGCCTATGCGCTCGCGCGAATGCCGGCGACCTACGCGGCCGTGGCCGCCAGCCTCAATGCGCTCACCGAGATTGCGCCCGATCTCGCCCTGGAAACATTGCTCGACGTCGGCGCAGGCCCGGGCACCGCGAGCTGGGCCGCTGCGGAAGCCTTTCCCTCGCTACAGGATTTCACCCTGCTCGACGCCAACGCCACGCTCAGCCGGCTCGCGCTCGAGCTGGCGCGCGACAGCTCGCGATTGGCGGAGTGCCGTTATTTGCCGGGCGATGCAGGCGCGAATCTCGTCGAAGTTTCCGAAGCCGATCTCGTCGTCGCGAGCTACGTCATCGGCGAATTGAGCGAGGCCGATCAACGCAAGCTCGCGGAAGCGATGTGGGCGAAAGCGCGCCACGCGCTGGTCGTGATCGAGCCCGGCACGCCCGCGGGCTACGCGCGCATCCTCGCCCTGCGCCAGCAGCTGATCGCGCTGGGCGCCTTTGTCTCCGCGCCGTGCCCGCACGAAAGGCCCTGCCCGCTCACCGCCCCCGACTGGTGCCATTTCAGCCAGCGCCTGCCGCGCTCGCAGGCCCACCGCCAGATCAAGGGCGCCGACGTGCCGTTCGAGGACGAACGTTTTATTTACGTCGCGCTGACTCGCAAGCCGCCCGCAACGCGTGCTGCGCGCGTGCTGGCGCCGCCGGATGTCGGTAAGGCCGAGATCACGGCGAAGCTCTGCACCGAGGACGGCGTCGCGCTGACGAAAGTCCCGCGGCGCGACAAGACCGCCTATGCAAGTGCCCGGCGTTGGCGCTGGGGCGACGCCATTCTGTCCGAAAGTTAACCTCGTTCCGGACTTTCGCCTTGAACTCGGGCGGCTCCTCATTCGACCAAGTCTTACCTCCCCTCTGCGCCGGGCTCTCGTTTCGCGCCGATTTGGTCTACCCTAGCGCCCTGCTTCTTCCCCCCTTCAGGAGTTCTCCATGTCGACCGGCTGGATCGTTCTCGGCGTCATCGTCGTCCTCGCGCTGTTCGCCTTCAGCGCCTACAACCGCCTGGTGGCGCTGAGCCAGCGCGTCGGCCAGGCTTTTGCCGATATCGACGTGCAGCTCAAGCAGCGCCACGACCTGATCCCGAACCTGGTCGAGACGGTGAAGGGCTACGCCTCGCATGAGCGCGGCACGCTCGACGACGTCATCAAGGCACGCAATTCGGCGATGTCGGCGCAGGGGCCGGCGCAGGTCTCCGCGGCCGAGAACCAACTGTCCGGCGCGCTCGGCCGGCTGATCGCGCTGTCGGAGGCCTATCCCGACCTCAAGGCCAACGCCAATTTCCAGCAACTCGCATCCGAGCTTTCCGACCTCGAGAACAAGATCGCGGCGAGCCGCCGCTTCTTCAACAACGCGGTCCAGGAATACAACACCGGCATCCAGCAGCTGCCCGCCGCTTTGTTCGCCGGCATGTTCGGCTTCACCAGGAAGGACTTCTTCGATCTCGGCGCCAGCCGCACCGAGGTCGAGGCCGCGCCGCAGGTGAAGTTCTGATCTTGAGCCGATAGGCCGGCAGGGCACCCGCGTCATGGCCGCGTATGGTCTCTACACGCACATCGCCTCGAACAAGCTTCGTTCGATGCTGCTGCTCGCCGGCCTGTTCATGCTGGTCTACGTGCTGGTCTATGCTGGCGCGTTGGTCGCCGAAGTCGTCATCAACGGCAATGAGACCGTCGTCTATTACCTGAGGCGCGCCCTCCACGATCTGATCGTGGCCGCACCGGTTGCGACGATCGTAGCGGCGGCCTGGGTCGTGATCGCCTATTTCTTCCACCAGTCGATGATCGACGCGGTGACCGGCGGCCACGACGTCACGAGGCAGGAGGAGCCGCGGCTCTACAATCTGCTGGAAAACCTCTGCATCTCGCGCGGCATCACCATGCCGAGGCTGAAGATCATGGAGAGCCCGGCGCTGAACGCGTTCGCGACCGGGCTCAATCGGCGACAATATTCGATCACCGTCACCACGGGTCTCCTCAACGCGCTGAACGACAAGGAGATCGAGGCGGTGCTGGGCCACGAGCTGACCCACATCAAGAACGGCGACGTGCAGCTGATGGTGGTCGCCGTCATCATCGCCGGCGTGGTCGGCTTCTTCGGCGAATTGTTCTTCCGCCTGTTCACCAATTTCAATTGGAGCTCCGGCTCCGGCGGCTCATGGTCCTCGGGCTCCTCCTCGTCGTCGCGGTCGTCCTCATCATCGAGCGACAACAAGAGTTCCGGCGGCGGCGCGGTAATCGTGATCATCATCGCGATCGTGCTGATCGTGGTGGCCTGGCTGCTGTCCCAGGTTGTCAAGCTCGCACTGTCGCGTTCGCGCGAATATCTCGCCGACGCGGGCTCCGTCGAGCTGACGAAAGACCCCGATGCGATGATCTCGGCGCTGCGCAAGATCGAGAATCGCGGCGAGCTGCCCGGCGCGACCTCGGCCGTGATGGAGCTCTGCGTCGACAATCCCCGCGAGGGCTTTGCCGATCTGTTCGCGACCCACCCATCGGTGCAGTCCCGGGTCGACGCGCTGGTCAAGTTTGCCGGCGGCCACGATCCGGGCCCGCTGCCGCCGACCGAGGAAACGGACGAGCCCGAGGCGCAAGCTGACCAGGACGCCGCACCGCCGCTGCGTCATGGCCCGTGGGACGATGCGAGTGGGCCGGCCGCTCCGCCGCCCCTACCCGCACCCGGCCCCTCCGGTACCGCGAGCAGCAACCCCGCGGGCAATCTCATGGGTCCTTGGGGCCGTCATTAAGCACGCGATGTCCCGCCATGCGCGGTGGGTTTCGCCGCGATTGGGAAAAACTTCGGGAATTGCCGTATCGACATGCCGAGGAATTGAATTCTCCCTTGTTTCTGCCATGTTCGCGCCCAACAGCAGACTTGGGACATCCTTGGGGCATCCTTGGGACATCGATTTGGGGCCCGGCCGATTGCGACCTCGCGATCGGGGGCGCGCGTTAGGGGACAGCAATGGCAAAGCCGGCAGTGGTTGTGGTGGGCGCGGACAAGGGCGGGGTCGGCAAGACCACGGTATCGCGCACCTTGCTCGATTATTTCTCAGCCAACAACGTGCCGACGCGCGCCTTCGACACGGAATCGCCGCGCGGAACCCTGAAGCGCTTCCACCCCGACATCACCGAGATCGTCGACATGACGACGACATCGGACCAGATGAAGATCTTCGACACGCTCAACGCGGTGAGCCCGTCGGTGACCGTGATCGACGTTCGCGCCGGCCTGCTCTCGCCTGCGCTGGCTTCGCTGCGCGACATCGGCTTCCTCGACGCCGCCAAGGCCGGCCAGATCACTTTCGCGGTGTTCCACATCCTCGGACCCTCGATCGCCTCGCTGGAGGAGATCGCCGAGACCGCCGGCTTCATGACCGGCGCAAAATATTTCCTGGTGAAGAACTTCATCAACGACACCCAGTTCTTCCAATGGGACCAGGCGACCTACAATTCCTACTTCCACCGCATCAAGGACGCGACCGAGCTGACCATCCCCAAGCTCAACGAAATGGCCTATGAGCAGGTCGAAGTGTCCTCCGTCCCGTTCCTGAAATTCGTCGCCAACAAGGGAATCAGCGACGAGGCCGCGAATTATTCGTTCGTGCTGCGCGGCTATGTCCGGCACTGGCTGGCGAATGTCTGGAGCGAGTTCGACCGGATCCGGCTGACCGACATCGTCGGCTCGAAACCCGCGACCCGCAACAGCGAAAAATAGTTGCGCAAGCAGGGCTGATACGGCTGGATTGGTCGCCAGGTTCGACTGATATAGCTGCCGATGCCCGCAACGCCCGTCTACATCATCTGCTCGCCCCGCCCGCAGGTCGGCAAGACACTGCTGGCGCGGCTGCTTGCCGAATTTCTGCTGCTCAAGAACGGCAATGTCGCGGCCTTCGACGTCAATCTGAAGGAACCGTCGCTGCTCGACTACCTGCCAAAGATCACGGAGACCGCCGACGTGATCGACACCTACGGCAAGATGCAGCTGATGGACCGCGTCATCGTCGATGACGGCACGGCCAAGGTGATCGACCTCGGCTTCCACGCCTTCGACGAGTTCTTCAAGATGACCGACGAGATCGGCCTCTTGAAGGAGGCCGCGCGCCGCCACGTCGCACCACAGATCCTGTTCGTCGCCGACACCGACCGCGCCTCGGCCCGCGCCCACGAGATGCTGCGCGGGCAGATCCCGCGGATGAACCTGATCACCGTGGACAACGAATATGTCGTGCGCGGCGAGCTGCCGGCCGCGATGGCCGGCGGCCGCCTGTTCCGCCTGCCCGCGTTGCCCGGCTTCCTCAAGACTTATGTCGACCGGCTGAACTTCTCCTTCACCGGCTATCTGCGCCAGGAAAAGGACGCCTCGACCGAGCTGCACCAATGGACCCGGCGGAACTACTTTGCGTTCCGCGAGCTCGAGCTCAGCCTGATCCTTCAACGATCCTAGATAATTTCACCCGGATAATATTGACTGCGGGCTGGAGCAGCCTTATTGAGGCGGACATCGGTATCCCCCTCAGCAAGGCCCGTCACCGTGAGCATCGACCGGAAAGCAGCGATCGCCGCCTACAAGGAGCGAAAGACCGTCGCGGGCATCTTCGTCGTGCGTTGCGCGGTCTCGAGCGAGGCCTGGGTCGGCCAGGCGCCGAACCTGGAGACGATCCGGAACCGCATCTGGTTCTCGCTGCGCCAGGGCAGCCATACCTGCCGCAGCCTTCAGGCTGCCTGGAATGCGCATGGCGAGGCCGGCCTGACCTTTGGCGAATGCGAGCGCCTGGAGGATGAGGAAACCGCCTATGTCAGGAACGCGCTCCTGAAGGAGCGCCTGATGCATTGGCGGGATGAACTGAAGGCCGAGGCGATCTGAAGATCGCGGCGACCTCTCAATGCCCCTCGAACGTCATCAGCGTGCGCACCGGCACGTCCATGGCGCGCAGCTTGGCTGCGCCGCCGAGCTCGGGCAGATCGATGATGAAGCAGGCGGCGACGACGTTGGCGCCGATCTGGCGCAGCAGCTTCACCGCGCCTTCCGCGGTGCCGCCGGTGGCGATGAGGTCGTCGACCAGGATGACGCGCTCGCCGGGCTGGATGGCGTCGACATGCATCTCCATCTCGTCGATGCCGTATTCGAGCGAATAGGCGATGCGCACGGTGGTGTGCGGCAGCTTGCCCTTCTTGCGGATCGGCACGAAGCCGGCCGAGAGCTGGTGCGCCACCGCACCGCCGATGATGAAGCCCCTCGCCTCCATGCCGGCGACCTTGTCGATCTTGTTGCCGGCCCAGGGGTTGACGAGCTCGTCGACCGCGCGGCGGAAGGCGCGCGCGTCCGCGAGCAGGGTCGTGATGTCGCGGAACATGATCCCCGGCTTGGGATAGTCGGGGATGGTCCGGACGCTCGCCTTGATGTCGTGGTCAAAGGTCATGGTTATCTCGCTCTGGCTTTTCCACCGTCATTGCGAGCGAAGCGAAGCAATCCAGACCTTCTCCGCGGCAACAGTCTGGACTGCTTCGTCGCCAGCGCAAAATTGCTGCGCAATTTGTCGCGGGCTCCTCGCAATGACGGCTCTTACTCAATTCGCCCCAGCATCCAGCCGGAACGCATTCTCGACAATACGTAGTCCCACCTCATTGCTGAGCGACATCAGCGATTCCGGGTGGAATTGCACGCCGGCGACTGGCAGCGTCTTGTGCTCCAGCGCCATGGCGACGCCGTCCTCGGTGCTGGCGGTGACGGACAACACCTCCGGCATGCTGTCGCGCTCGACGAAGAGCGAGTGATAGCGGCCGATGACGATCTCGTTCGGCAAATTGCGCATCAAGCGTCCGCCGCGCACCTGCACCCGCGAGGGACGGCCGTGCGCAGGATGGGTGAGCTGGCCGAGCTCGCCGCCGAAATATTCGCCGATCGCCTGCACGCCGAGGCAAACGCCGAACACCGGCAGCTTCTTCTCCAGCGCCGCATCGATGGTCTTCTTGATCCCGAAATCTTCCGGTCTGCCGGGGCCCGGCGACAGCACCAGCAAATCCCATGTCTTCCGCTTGAGCATGTCGAGCGCGTGCACATGGCGGACCACGGTGACGTCAGCGCCGACCTGGCGGAAATAATCGGCGAGCATGTGCACGAAGCTGTCGTCGTGATCGATCAGCAGCACCCGCTTGCCCGAACCGGTCGCATCCGGCGCGAAGGTCGACAACGGCTTCGGCGGATCGCCGCGCAGCGCCTGGAACAGCGCGGCGGCCTTGACTTGGCATTCGCGGTCTTCGGCGGCCGGATCGGAATCGAACAGGCAGGTGGCGCCGACGCGCACTTCGGCGAGGCCATCCTTCATGCGGATGGTGCGGATGGTCAGGCCGGTGTTGATACTGCCGTCGAAGTTCACCGCGCCGATCGCGCCGGCATACCAGCGCCGCGGCGAGCGCTCGTGATCCTCGACGAACTGCATCGCCCACAGCTTTGGCGCACCGGTCACGGTGACGGCCCAGGCGTGGGTCAGGAAGGCGTCGAGCGCGTCGAAGCCGGGACGCAGCATGCCCTCGACATGATCGACGGTGTGAAACAGCTTTGAATAGGTCTCGATCTGGCGCCGCGCCAGCACCTTGATCGTGCCGGGCACGCAGACGCGCGCCTTGTCGTTGCGGTCGACGTCGGTGCACATGTTGAGCTCGAACTCGTCTTTCTCCGAGTTCAGGAGCTGCCGGATCTGCTCGGCATCGCCGATCGCATCGCTGCCGCGCGCGATCGTGCCCGAGATCGGGCACGTCTCGACCCGGCGCCCGTCCGAGCGCACGAACATTTCGGGCGAGGCCGACACCAGGAATTCGCCCTCACCCAGATTCATCAGCGCGCCATAGGGCGACGGGTTGATGACGCAGAGGCGCTGGAAGACTTCAGCCGGCGAACGATCGCAAGGCTCGGCGAACAGCTGCCCAGGCACCGCTTCAAAGAGATCACCGCGGGCGAAGGCCGCACGCGCGGTCTCGACCGTTGCCTGATATTCACCGGGGGCGTGATCGGCAAAACCCTGCCGCGGCGTCTTCAGATACGGACTCTCGGCGGTCTCGCGGGGCAGGCCCTCGGTGGATTTGCCCTTCCAGGCAAAGTCGTACGAGAGCACCACGCCGCGGCCGGTGGCGCGGTCATAGGCCAGCAGGCGATCGGGCACGTAGAGCACGATGTCGCGCTGGTCGCTCTCTCGTGCGCGCTTCTGTACGAGGTCCTCGATCTGGAACACGAGGTCGTAGGCGAAGGCGCCGAACAGGCCGAGCAGCCCGTCGTCATTGGCAGAGAAGGCGGCGACGAGATCTCGGACCAGCGACATCACGCTGGCACGCCGCGTGCGCTGGTCTTCCTCGACCGGCGCATCGCCGCGGATGATGTGGCCGGCGAGGCGCGTCGTGGTCTTCTCGGAAATGACGACGCAGGGCTCGCGCAGCACATCGGCCAGAAAGGCGATCAGCACCTGCCCGCGCTCGTTCAGCGCTTCCAGCTTGAAATTGACGCCAGTGGTCTCGAGCTTGAGCGGCGGATCGGAGAAGCCGAGGTCAAAGCTCTCGTAGCGGCCGGGCACGGTCGTGCCCGAGGACAGCACCACGCCGCGACGGCGGTCGAGCAGATTGATGAGGTCGTCGAGCCGGCTCGCGCCGCCGGTGAATTGCTCGGCCACGCGCGTGATCGCGAGACCCGCGCGGGTCACGTAATCGCTTCTGGCCGGGAGGGCAAAGACTGTCCTGTTCATGTGATCCTCTTGGGGTCCTCTTACGAGACTTGCCGAGGAAACGCCACACAGGACAAACGATCAGGCCGCCGCACTGCGCTGGCGACCTCAGACGATTTGGGAAAGGAAAATCGCACCGGCCACCTCGTTAGGAGGTGCGCCACCAAAGACGGGCTGGGCGAACGGCGGTGCTCATGGGGCGGATACTCACCATGGCACGGGGACGGCGTCAAGGGCGGCCGGGGCAGTAGCCCGGATGGAGCGCAGCGCAATCCGGGGGCGTGCCACAATGGAAGTCCCCGGATTACGCTGCGCTCCATCCGGGCTGCAGGCTGGGTCAGGCTGCGCTGTTACCGCCGAGATGATTGGCGAAGAACTTGATCGCCCTGCCCCAGGCGAGCTCGGCCGCCTCGCGGTCATGCACGGCCTGGCGCTGCTCGTTGACGAAGGCGTGCTCGGCGTCATAGCGGAATAGCTCCAGCGACTTGCCGGCCGCCTTCATGGCCTTCTCGAAGCCGCTGACCAGCTCCGGTGTGCACCAATCGTCCTTGTTGGCGAAATGGGCCTGGAGCGGGATCTTGACGTCGGCGGGCTTGGCCGCCTGCTCCGGTGGGATGCCGTAGAACACGACGCCAGCCGCGAGCTCCGGGATCTTGGTCGCGCCGATGATGGTGACGGCGCCGCCGAGACAGAAGCCGGTCAGCCCGACCTTGGCGCCGTTACGCGACAGATATTGCGCGGCGCCGCGCACGGTCTGCGTGGTGGCGTCCATGAAGTCGAGCGAGTTCATCTCCTTGTTGGCGCTGTCCGTGTCGTGATACGGCACCACCTTGCCCTTGTAGAGATCGGGCGCCAGCGCATCGAAACCGGCCAGCGCGAAGCGGTCGCACAGGCCCTTGATCTGGTCCGACAGGCCCCACCATTCCTGGATCACGACCACGCCCGGCGCGTTGCCGCGCGCGGCATTGGCGAGATAGCCCGAGGCGTCCTTGCCGTCCGGGCGCTTGAAGGTGATGGCGGTTCCCATGGTGTCCTCCGATGAGTTCTTGGGGGAGTGGTTGGTGGCATTTTGGCGGGTGCATGCGAATGACGCAATCACCGCGCAAACAAACTCTCGTGCCCCGGATGCTGCGCAGCGCGCCGCCCCTTGCGGCGTGATGCGCTGCTGATCCGGGGCCCAGCTACGAGCATTCCGGGTCCCGGCTCGCGCTTCGCGCGTCAGGGACACGGACCCAACAAAAAAGCCCCCTTGCGGGGGCTTCTTCATTTTCTCGTCGCATCAGAGCGCTCAGTGCGAGCTGGCCCAGACCTTTTTCTTGGTGAAGTACATCAGGCCCGCGAACAGGATCAGGAACACGAAGACCTGGAATCCGAGGCGCTTGCGCGCTTCCATGTGCGGCTCTGCGGTCCACATCAGGAAGGTGGTGACGTCCTTGGAATATTGCGCGACCGTGGTCGGCGAGCCGTCGTCATAGGTCACCTGGCCGTCGCTGAGCGGCTTCGGCATCTTGA
The DNA here is from genome assembly GCF_002936975.1 of Bradyrhizobium sp. AC87j1. Taxonomy (NCBI): domain Bacteria; kingdom Pseudomonadati; phylum Pseudomonadota; class Alphaproteobacteria; order Hyphomicrobiales; family Nitrobacteraceae; genus Bradyrhizobium; species Bradyrhizobium sp. AC87j1. Next base: position 19,339 of record NZ_PTFE01000023.1, on the reverse strand, counting down.
TGGCGTGGCCCGGGAAGTACTTGTTATAGTACGAGCCCTCCGGAATGGTGACGCCTTCCGGCACCTTGTCCTCGAAGCCCTGCAGCAATGCCGAGACGTAGTCCGGGCCCTGCTCCTGGAACTGGGTGAAGAAGTCGAAGATGAACCAGGGGAAGCCGCGCTTATAGGAGCGCGCCTTGGTGATCAGGGACAAATCGGGCGGCGCCGCGCCGCCGTTCGCCGCGCGAGCGGCCTGCTCGTTCGGGAACGGCGAGGGGAAATAGTCCGCCGGACGCCCCGCACGCTCGAACATGTCGCCGGCATCGTTCGGGCCGTCCTTGACCTTGTATTCCGACGCGAAGGCCGCCGCCTGCGCCACCGAATAGCTGGGCCCACCGGGCTCGGCGAGGTTGCGGAAGGCCACATAGGACAGGCCGTGGCAGCTGGCGCAGACCTCCTTGTAGACCTTCAGGCCGCGCTGCAGCGCGCCGCGGTCGAACTTACCGAAAGGGCCGGAGAACGACCATTTGTTGCCCGGAGGCGTATCGCTGCCTTCAGACGCCTTCGCGCTGTCGACCGAGCCTGCGAACAACGAACCGGCGAGCGCCAGCATGATCGCGGTCGAGACCATCGGCGTCGACCTGCTTCCGGTCTTGGCCAGGACTGCATCCGAGATCGAGTTCGGCACCGGCCGCGGCTTCTCGATGCGTGCGAGCAGCGGCAGCACGATCAGGAAGTAGGCGAAGTAGCAGACCGTCAGAACCCGGCCGGCGATCACGTAGATGCCTTCCGGCGGCTGCGCCCCGAGATAGCCGAGCAGGATGCAAACCACGACGAAGATCCAGAAGAACTGCTTGGCCAACGGGCGATACTTCGACGACCTCGTCTTCGCGGCGTCCAGCCAGGGCAGGAAGCACAGGATGATGATCGCACCGAACATCCCGATGACGCCGGCGAGCTTGTTCGGGATCGAGCGCAGGATCGCGTAGAACGGCAGGTAATACCATTCCGGCACGATGTGTGGCGGGGTCACGCCCGGGTTCGCCGGAATGTAGTTGTCGGCATCGCCGAGATAGTTCGGCATGTAGAAGATGAACCAGGCGTAGAGCAGCATGAAGCAGGCGACGCCGAACATGTCCTTGATGGTGGCATGCGGCGTAAACGGCACCGTATCCTTTTCCGTCTTCGGCTCGACACCGTCGGGGTTGTTCTGACCGGCGACGTGCAGCGCCCAGACGTGGAGCACGACGACGCCCGCGATCAGGAACGGCAGCAGGTAATGCAGCGAGAAGAAGCGGTTCAGCGTCGGATTGCCGACCGAATAGCCGCCCCACAGCAGCGTCACGATGCTCTCGCCGACATAGGGAATGGCGGAGAACAGGTTGGTGATGACCGTGGCGCCCCAGAAACTCATCTGGCCCCAGGGCAGCACGTAGCCCATGAAGCCGGTCGCCATCATCAAGAGGTAGATGATGACGCCGAGGATCCACAGCACCTCGCGCGGCTCCTTGTAGGACCCGTAATAGAGACCGCGGAACATGTGAACGTAGACGGCGACAAAAAACATCGATGCGCCGACCGCATGCATGTTGCGCAGCAGCCAGCCGTAGTTCACGTCACGGACGATCAGCTCGACCGACTTGAAGGCGAGATCGGCATGCGGCGTATAGTGCATCGCCAGGATCACGCCGGTCAGGATCTGCATCCCCAGCATGAAGGAGAGGATGGCGCCGAAGGTCCACCAATAGTTCAGGTTACGCGGGGTGGGATAGGCAACGAAGGAGGAGTGCATGAGGCCGAGGATCGGCAGGCGCCGCTCGATCCATTGCAGGGCCGGATTGCTCGGCTGGTAGTCGGATGGTCCGCTCATGATGCGATCCTGAGGAAATAGTACGACGAGACGGCGCGAAGCTTCGGACGAGGGTCCGAGGCTCAGCCGATCTGGATTTTGGTGTCGGAAACGAACTGGTACGGCGGCACCGGCAGGTTCGCGGGCGCGGGCCCCTGGCGGATGCGGCCGGACGAATCGTACTGCGAACCATGGCAGGGGCAGAAGAACCCGTCGTAATTGCCCTCATGGGCGATGGGGATGCAGCCGAGATGGGTGCAGATGCCGATCACGACCAGCCACTGCTCATGGCCGGACTTGACCCGGGCCTCGTCGGACTGCGGATCAGGCAGGCTCGCCACGTTGACGGCGCGCGCCTCGTCGATCTGCTTCTTGGTGCGGTGGCTGATGTAGATCGGCTTGCCGCGCCAGAACACCTTGATGTCCTGCCCTTCGGCGACCGGACTGAGATCGACCTCGATCGGCGCACCGGCGGCGATGGTCGAAGCATCAGGATTCATTTGGGAGATGAAGGGCCAGAGCGCGGCTGCGCCCCCTACTGCTGCAGCTGCCCCGGTTGCAACGAATAAGAAATCACGGCGTGTCGGATGGTCCGCCGAAGACGCTGTCGTCACGATTCCAACCCTTTCTTCTTACGCCACCGGAGGAACCGCTCCAGGAGCCCCCAAGGTCCCCGGAACAGTCTGCCGGCGCCCGCGGCCCCCCGCGGCGGCAGAACTTCGCTCATTCACCTCTAAACGGATGAAACAGCAGTCCAGAATCGTTCTATTGGCACCCTTGCCGGGCGAGCGCAAGCCCGCTATCGGCGCTGGAGCGTGCCATGCACGAATTCCCGGGCAGGCGATGTTTTATTGAGACATTTCCGGCCCGCATCGCCCCCGACACAGCCCTCGCACAGCCCATGCAGATAGCGCTTTTCCAACCCGACATCGCCCAGAACACCGGCACGATTCTCAGGCTTTGCGCCTGTCTGGGCGTCGCCGCCCACATCATCGAACCGGCGGGCTTCCCCGTCTCCGACCGCCTGTTCCGCCGGGCGGGAATGGACTACCTCGACCATGTCAGCCTGACCCGCCATGACTCCTGGTCGAAATTCGAGGATTGGCGTGCGGCACATGGCTACCGCCTGCTGCTGTTCACCACGAAAGCTGCCACCGACTACCGCGATTTCCGTTACCAGACGTCGGACATCCTGCTATTCGGGCGCGAGAGCGCCGGTGTCACCGACGCGGTGGTCGAGGCCGCGGATGCGCGGCTGGTGATCCCGATCAAAGCGGGGCTGCGGTCGCTCAACGTCGCCATGACCGCGGCCATGGCCGCCGGCGAGGCGCTGCGGCAGATCCGGAACCCGCAAGCCTGATAGATTGAGGAGAGACGATTGAGTTACGCGGTCAAGGAAATCTTCCTGACCCTGCAAGGCGAAGGCGCCCATGCCGGGCGCGCGTCCGTGTTCTGCCGTTTTGCCGGCTGCAACCTCTGGAGCGGCCGCGAGGCGGACCGCCTTGAGGCCACCTGCAAGTTCTGCGACACGGATTTCGTCGGGACCGACGGCACCCTCGGCGGCCGCTACGGCTCGGCCGCGGAGCTCGCCGACACCATCGCCGCGCAATGGACTGCGGCCGCCGCCAACCGCTACGTGGTGCTAACCGGCGGCGAGCCGCTGCTCCAGGTCGACGCCGCGCTGATCGAGGCGCTCCACGCCCGCGGCTTCGAGATCGGCGTCGAGACCAACGGCACCATCGCAGCGCCGGAGGGGCTGGACTGGATCTGCGTCAGCCCCAAGGGCGGCAGCGAGCTGGTGCTGCGCCAGGGCCACGAGCTGAAGCTGGTCTATCCGCAGGCCCTCGCCGCGCCCGAGACGTTCGAGGACCTAGCCTTCGAGCGCTTCTCGCTGCAGCCGATGGACGGACCCGAGGTCATCGAGAACACCGCGCGCGCGATCGACTACTGCCTGCATCATCCGCAATGGCGGCTCAGCGTGCAGACGCATAAATCGCTCGGCATCAGATAGGACGCGCCTTGGGAATGCAGATGGACATGTCGAAGATCGACGACCGCAAGGGCCGCGCCCGCACCTGGTTCGAGGCCTTGCGCGACGACATCTGCGCCAGCTTCGAGCGGCTCGAGGATGACGCGCCGCAAAGCCTCTATCCGGGCGAGGCCGGCCGCTTCAAGCGCACGCCCTGGCAGCGCACCGACCATACCGGCGCGGCGGGCGGTGGTGGCGTGATGTCGATGATGCATGGCCGCCTGTTCGAGAAGGTCGGCGTGCACTGCTCGACCGTGCACGGCGAGTTCGCGCCCGAATTTCGCGCCCAGATCCCCGGCGCCGCGGACGATCCGAAATTCTGGGCGTCCGGCATTTCGCTGATCGCGCATATGCGCAATCCGAACGTGCCCGCAGTGCACATGAACACCCGCTTCGTGGTCACCACGAAAGCCTGGTTCGGCGGCGGCGCCGATCTCACACCGGTGCTCGACCGACGGCGCACCCAGGACGATGCCGACAGCATCGCCTTCCACGCCGCGATGAAACAGGCCTGCAACCAGCCGAACGGCGTTGCCGACTACGACAAGTACAAGAAATGGTGCGACGAATATTTCTACCTGCCGCATCGCAAAGAGGCGCGCGGCATCGGCGGCATCTTCTACGACTGGCACGACAGCGGTGACTGGGACGCCGATCTCGCCTTCACCAAAGACGTCGGCCGCGCCTTCCTGAAGATCTACCCCGACATCGTCAGGCGCAATTTCGCGGCAGGCTGGACCGCCGCAGACCGCGAGGAGCAATTGATCCGGCGCGGCCGCTATGTCGAATTCAACCTGCTCTACGATCGCGGCACCATCTTCGGGCTGAAGACCGGCGGCAATGTGGATTCGATCCTGTCGTCGATGCCGCCGGAGGTGAAGTGGCCATGACTGTTTCGAGGCCGCTGCCGCGCGCCATGCTGATCGACATGGATGACACCATCCTGTCGGCCTATGGCCGGCCCGAGATCGCCTGGAACACGATCGCGAACGAGTTTGCCGAAGAGCTGGCGCCGCTGCCGCCGCCGCAAGTCGCAACCGCGGTGCTCGCCTTTGCGCGGCAGTTCTGGTCGACTGCGGAGCCGATCTGGCGGATGAAGCTCGGCGAGGCGCGGCGGCTCACGGTACGCGGCGGCTTCGCCGCGCTCGCCGCAAACGGCCATCGCGCCCTGCCCGACGATCTCGCCGATCGCATCGCCGACCGCTTCACCACCTATCGCGAGGAAGCAATCTTCGTCTTCCCCGGCGCGCATGATGCGATCGACGCGTTCAGGGCACGCGGCATCAAGCTCGCGCTGGTCACCAACGGCGCCGCCGACATGCAGCGTGCCAAGGTCGAGCGGTTCGAGTTGACCCATCGCTTCGACCATATCCAGATCGAGGGTGAGCACGGTTTCGGCAAGCCGGAGGAGCGCGCCTATCTGCACGCGATGGAGGCGCTGGGCGTTTCCGCAAGGGACACCTGGATGATCGGCGACAATCTGGAATGGGAAGTGGTGACGCCGCAGCGCCTCGGCATCTATTCGATCTGGATCGACGTGCACGGCGACGGCCTGCCCGAAGGCTCGACGGTCAGGCCCGACCGCATCATCCGCTCGCTGACCGAGCTGGTGCCGGGCCGGCCCTGACCAGGGCCCGAAAACAAAATATCGAAAACGACCCCATGCACGGTAGGGCGCTGCTGCAAAATCAATAGCTTGCGGATTTTTCGAATCGGCTTTTGCTCCGTCGGGCAAAACAGGGGTATGATGCCATCGTCGACGCTTGCGATGAGCGCCCTGAAGTGGCCTTCCGGCACCGAGGCTTGATGCATCGGACCGCGCAGCCCGTCTCAAGCTCCTCTCCCGGCCGCCTCCGTTTTCCGCGTGTCATGACAAGTTGCTAGCCTCCTTCGGGTCGATCAACTCGAAAGGACAATCCATGGAATTGAAAGCCGGCGATGTCGTGATGCTGAAATCCGGCGGCCAGCCGCTGACGGTTGCGGAAGTGAAGCAGGACGAGGCGCTCTGCCTCTGGATGGGCATGGAAGGCGATCTGTTCCGCGAGACGCTGCCGCTGGCCGTGCTGGTGCGCGTGGAAGAGGAAGACGAGGAGGAGGATGAGAATGAAGACGAGGGAGAAGACGACGATGAGTGAGCACGCCTAAGACCGCATTCCGGTCAGCCTGGAGTCCGCCGCTCCAGCGCACTTGATGTCTGCTTCTCTGCCAATCACTGCGATAGTGGGCTCATCGGCGAATGTCGCGACGGCCAAAAGCGATAATGACGCTCCAGTCGCTTCAGCAGACTCAGCGGCGCCCGTTATGGAAGATAGATCTCAACCACTCAACTGAAGGCCGCACCAGGAGCCATCCTCGTGACCCAAGAGCCTTCTTGCAGGCGAGAAAACACCACCGAGGCGTTCCTTGAACGCTCGGATCGATACTCACCGCAAGCTGAGAAAGGCGTGCTGAGCTTTCCGTCGCTCCTTCGTTGAAGGCCGCGCTTGCACAGCCGATCGCTTCAAGCGCCAACATATGGATCAACCAGGCACGAAGATCGTCAGCGTTCGTCAACCTGGCGGCGCAACTATTCAGGAAGTGTTCAATCGCCGCCTTGCGTTGGAGCAGGTCTTGCTCCCGCGAAGGCTCACCTGACATATTGGCCGAGTGCGATCGATACACGGCTTGATCAGCAGCAATGACCCCCACGTCGCCATGTGCGGCGAGTCGCAACCACATTTCCATGTCAGAGGCATAGGGCAAGTCAGCCAAATACCCGCCCACTCTTTTCTGCAGGCTCGTGCGAACCACTACGGTCGGTGACAGCACAATGTTTCTTGCGCCGCTAAGTGCGACGAAATCACGTCCGGACAAAACGTGGGTTCTGGATCCCACTCCTGTTCTATGGCGCGAACGCTCCCCCCGTTGATCGAGAACGACCGCGCCTCCGAAGGTGAAAGCGACAGAAGGATGATCATCCATCAGATCGGCCGATCTCTTGAGGGCACCGGGCAGCAGGTAATCGTCCGCAGACAGCAGAAGCATATAGTCGGCTCTCACCCAGGCGATGCCTTCGTTGGCGGTAGCGATGAGACCTTGATTCGAGGTGTGTCTGCGGTAGTTGGCGCGGGGATCGGAGCCGACCAACTCTTGCGCAACTTCCGCAGTATTGTCGGGCGACGCATCATCGATGATGAGCACGCGCAATTCGGGATCGGATTGCGTCAAAACGCTCTCGACGCACTCTCGCAGGAAATGCCCGTACCGGAAGCAGGGAACAACGACGTCTACGGAAGTCATTTATTGTCGGTTCCACCGACTCACAAAAGCGTCGAAATCTATCTATTCAACAAATTACGATTGAATGGGTTCCTGGCCTGCTGCCACGAGGGGTAGTTCATCCGCCCTTTCAACGCTGCCGATCAAATCCTGCTCCTTTCAGGGTACCCCCGAGTCCCCTACGGGTCAAAGGCTGCTCTAGCCGGCCAGCTTGAGCTTGATCGGGTCACCTGTCGGAAGCGGACGCCTTCGTTGCTTTGGGGGTAACGTCAGCGACAGGCCAATTGCGGTCACCCTCCTTACTCGCGCGGAACTGCAGCAGCTTGATCGATGAGATTGGTATTGGGCGCAAGTTTACGCGAGCGCGCAAAAACGATCCGAGACGTGGCAGGTATCTCGGCTTCGGCTCTACCGTCTTGGCCGATTAGGATCAATCCGGCGCCGCCATTTGCTACATTCAGAATAATCGGGTCCCCGCTCCAGGTCATGATCGCCTCCATTCCGATGATGAGGAACTCGCCCACGGGCTGGTCGAAATATTGGATGCGCAATTGTGGTCCGACCTCTGCCGGTGCAAGTTCAAAGCCGAGTTTTCGAGCCCGTGAGTAAAGGTCAGCTAACGTCACACGATCGCTCGTGAACCCAAGTTGCGTCGGGGAGACGAGTGCAAGCTCCATGTCTGTCTTCTGAGAAGCAGTAATAAAGGACGGTCGGGCAAGGATTTCGCCCGCTTGGCTGCCCACACTGCATCGCATGCTGTCCATTGCATTGCGCAGCTTAAGTGAGCCGGCGAACGTGCCTATTGTAATTGACTTCCATGTCGCAATGTCGCGCTCGGATTTAATAAGCCGTTGAGGCGCTTCGGATGCGCGTGTCTTGAATTTCAGCTGTCTCTCCAAAACATCGCGAGCTGCGCACTGGGTCTGCGCCGTACTGCTTGCGAGCTGAAGGATGCAAACTGAAAGGATTAGAACAACTAAGTAGTGGCACGCCGTGCTTCTGTTGCGACGATTGACTGCGGTGCATCGCGTTATGCTTTTTGGAATAGACATGGCGGAATCACTTTTTCAATCAAGCTTGACAGAAAAAGCCCGCCTCCGAGTCAAGGGGAAGAACGGAGGGAAATGACGTCCATGAATATTCCCCGGCCGCCTTTGAAATGCGTCCGGAGGCGGGGCCTATGGCTTCAATTATTCCAATTTCCAAATTGCAGGCTGCAGTCCGTAAGCCTGATCAAGCCTGCCCATCAGACCTTAGGCATGATGTGAATGAAGCATAGCATGTGGTTGCATCCGCTCAATATGCCAAAAGTCTGCTCCGGGTCATAAGCTGCCGCGGGACAATTGAGCCGAGCGACTTCCGATTGTCCCTCAGGAGCGGACGTTATGAGAACAACCTGGATCGCGGAAAGTCGCGAATATTCGATTGGCCATCTACGCGACGAGCTGCCTCGCCGCCGCCGAGATCATCACGAGCCCGCCGGTGATCACCGCGACATCAAGGATCGCGGTGTGGATGTGCACCGGCATCCGCTCCACGAAGGCCTTTGCGAGAAACGCGCCGGGGATCGCGATCGCGCCGATCAGCAGCGCGAAGGCGAGCACCTGCGCGGTGACGGCACCGGCAAGGCCGAACACCGAGATCTTGATGAGGCCGGTGCCGAGCGAGATCATGGCATCGGTTGCGATCACGGCGGCGCCTTCGAGGCCGGCGGCCATCAGCAGCGAGAGCAGGATCACGCCGGAGCCCGAGGTGCCGCCGACCAGCACGCCGTAGCCGACCGAGCCGGCGGCAAGGCCGCTGTCGCCGATCTTGACCTTTCGGCGGCGGAGTACGCGGCGCAGCGGCACGCTCAGGATCAGCATGGAGCCGATCACGAGCGCCGCGCCGGCATTGGTGAGGCGCGTATAGCCGTAGGCGCCGAGCGCGGTCGTCAGCGCGGCGCAGGCGAGCACGATCAGCGCGCGGCGGCGGTCGGCGTAGCGCAGATAGGCAACGGCGCGGCTGGAATTGGTGAAGATGGCGGAGATCGCGATGATCGGCACCACGGGCTCGGCGCCGACCAGCGGCACCAGCACCAGCGGCATCAGGGCGCCGGTGCCGTAGCCGGCGAGACCACCGATGATCGAAGCAAACAACGCCATCAACGCGACCAGCAGGAGCTGAAAGATCGAGATGTCGGCGAAGCCTGAGACGATGGTCACGTTCTCTCGTCGCGGCTGATTCGTGCCGCAGCTTGATCGGCGATGGAAGCGAGTGCGGCTTCCTCTAAGGGAAAATCCGCCGCAAGCCAAGCGTCCTCGGCGAGCGTCAACACATGTCCGAGCGCGGGTCCTTCGGCCAGACCGCGCGCGATGAAATCGGCGGCCTTCAGCGGAAATTTCGGCGCAGTCCAGCGCTGCGGCAGCTCGGCGAGAGCGCGCCAGCGCATCGAGGTGAAATCGCCACCGGCGCGCGCCCAGCTGAGCAACACACGATCGTGATAGCGCTCGGGGCCGAGCCGATAGAGCAGCCGCCGTGCATTGGCCTCATCCTTGGTGGCGAAGCGCCACCAGCGGTGGCCCATCGAATCCAGTGCCTTGGTCTCGGCATTGGAGAGCCGCAGGCGCGCGGCGACGCGCTTGGCGTCTTCGGTCACCGCGACGGTCAGCGCGGCGAGGCGCCGCGTGCTGCTGGCGATGAGGCCGAGTTCGCGCTCGATCGCGATCATCGCCGACAGCGGCCCGGTATAGGCGACGCCGCCGATCAGCGCTTGCAGCAATCCGCCCTCGGCCATGGCCAGCACGGCCGCGGATGCGCCGCCGGCCACCAGCAGCTTCAGCATCTCCATGCGCACCCGCTCGGCCGAGAGGCTGGCAAGACCGGCACGCCCCCGGATGCAGGCGAGATAGCCGTCGCGGTCGGGATCGCCGGCACCAAAGGCGGCGTGGATGCGGAAGAAGCGCAGGATGCGCAAATAATCTTCGGCGATGCGCTGGTCAGGATCGCCGATGAAGCGCACGCGGCGCGCCTTGGCATCCGCGATGCCGCCGACATGATCGTAGACGACGCCGCGCGCATCGACCGACAGGCCGTTCATGGTGAAGTCGCGCCGCTCGGCGTCCTTGACCCAGTCGCGGCCGAACGCGACCTTGGCCTTGCGGCCGAAGGTTTCGGTGTCCTCGCGCAGGGTCGTGACTTCATAGGGGTGGCTGTCGATCACCAGCGTGACGGTGCCGTGGTCGATGCCGGTCGGCACGCTCTTGATGCCGGCGGCCTTGGCGCGCCGGATCACCTCCTCCGGCCGCGCGGTGGTCGCGATGTCGATGTCGCCGGGCACAAGACCGAGCAGCGCGTTGCGTACGGCGCCGCCGACGACCCGCGCCTCCTCGCCGTCAGAGTTGAGCAATTGCAGGACGCGCGCGGTCCCGCCTGCGGTCAGCCAGGGCGCATCGGCGAGAATCGGCGCAAGTATCGGCTCCGCGCTCATCGTGCGGCCCCTATTTTTCCACGCCCGGCACCAGCCGGCCGTTCTCGATATGGGCGGGAACGTAAGTCGAATCCGGAGCGGCGCCGGAGAAGTGCGCAAGTCCGATCAGGCCCGCAATGACCAGCACGATCGCCGCCAACGCAAGACGCGCGACGACCGCGACCGGCCAGGAGGAACGCGCGAACAGGCCGGAACGCGTCGCGGCCAGGAACAACGCGTAGACGGCAAAGGGAATGAGGAAGATTCCGATCTCGGTCAGAACCGGCCGGATCATGATGAATAGATCCGCTCATACAGCACACGCAGCATGCCCGCCGTCGCACCCCAGATGTAGCGTTCCGCGAACGGCATCGCGTAGTAGAACCGCTCCATGCCGCGGAATTCCTTGCTGTGCACCTGATGGTTCACCGGGTTCATCAGGAAGGATAGCGGCACCTCGAACGCATCATCAACCTCGGAATGGTTGATGGTGAGCTCGAAGCCGGGCCTGACCCTGGCGACCGTCGGCAGGATGCGGAAGCCGAAGGCGGTGCCGTAGAGATCGAGATAACCGATCGGCTCGACGAAGTCTCTGGACAGCCCGACCTCCTCCTCGGCCTCGCGCAGCGCTGCATCCAGCGGCGAGGCGTCGGTGGCGTCGATCTTGCCGCCGGGGAAAGCGATCTGGCCGGCATGGTCGTTGAGATGCGCCGAGCGCTGCGTCAGCAAGATGGTCGGCTCGGGATGATCGACCACCGCGATCAGGACCGCCGCGGGGCGCACCGGCTGCTCGCGCGCGACGATCTCGAGCATCTTGTCGGTGCCGGGATCGCCCGAGGCGGGAATGATGTTCGGATCGTAGAGGCCGAGCGGAACGTCGAAGCCGAGCTTCGCCCTGGAGCGGGCGAAGAAATCCGCCGCGCCGGGGGCGACAGGATCGCTCTTCAAGATAGGCTTGTTCAAAGCGCGGCCCTCACCTGCTCCGCATCGGCCATGGCGAAGAATTCGCCAGCCGATTCGACGCCGAACATCGGCTGGCCATCGACCATCCGCTCCTCGCCCATGTCAACCAGATCGTAATAGAGCGCCCTTGTGACCTTGGCCCAGAGCTCGGCGCGAACGTGCAGATACGGCGTCAGCCCGCCGTCCCTGGCCTGCTCGAAACGCAGCCGGTGCGCGGCATCGCAGGTGACCCAGTCGTCGACATTGGTGCGGAAGCGCAGCACGCGATGGTTGCCCTCGCCGTCCTTCTGCATCTCGACCGCCATGAAGGGCGCGTCGTCGACGCGGATGCCGACCTTCTCCACCGGCGTGACCAGGAAATGCTTGTCGCCCTCGCGCTTCAGGATAGTCGAGAACAGCCGCACCAGAGCGGGGCGCCCGATTGGCGTCCCCAAGTAGAACCAAGTACCATCGGAGGCGATTCGGATGTCGAGATCGCCGCAAAACGGCGGATTCCACAGATGCACCGGAGGCAAGCCCTTCTTGGCGCCTTCGGCATTGGCAGCATTTTTGGCGGCAGCAGTCAGCCCCTCAAGACCGCGATCGGCGCTCTGCCCTTGGTTCGCCATGGTTTGCCCTGACTTTGTCCCTTGGCACGATTGGTGCAGGTCTACGTTGTGATCGGGTGCACGGTTCCACCCCGGATTAGTCCGGTGGGGGAGGTCGCCACTTCGTGATGCCGTACATAACCCGAAGCCGATAAGGTGGGGATAGGTTAATTCAACGAATACATGGCCTTCCTGCAAGTCTAGCATAGGCCCATGAGTTGACGCGATGATCTGACGTGATGATCTGACATGATGATCCGTGATGTGATGACGTGACGACGTAAGCAAGCCGCGGGGCAGGCTGAAGGAGCTAAACGGATGGCGGATAGTGTCGAGAAACTCGAGGACGGGATCGTTCGTTCGGCCGAGCAGGTGTCGAGCCAGATTCGCGCGGCGAAGGATGCGATCGCGTCCGTCATCTTCGGCCAGGATCGCGTGATCGAGAACACGCTTGTCACCATCCTCTCCGGCGGCCATGCGCTGCTGATCGGCGTGCCCGGCCTTGCCAAGACTAAGCTGGTCGAGACGCTCGGCGTGACGCTCGGCCTCGATGCCAAGCGCATCCAGTTCACGCCCGATCTGATGCCGTCGGACATTCTCGGCGCCGAGGTGCTGGATGAGAGTACCGCGGGGAGGCGCGCCTTCCGCTTCATCGCAGGTCCGGTGTTCGCGCAGCTCCTGATGGCGGACGAGATCAACCGCGCCAGCCCGCGCACGCAATCGGCGCTGCTGCAGGCGATGCAGGAGCAGCACATCACCGTGGCCGGCGCGCGCCACGATCTGCCGAAGCCGTTCCACGTGCTCGCGACGCAGAACCCGCTGGAGCAGGAAGGCACCTATCCGCTGCCCGAAGCGCAGCTCGACCGTTTCCTGATGGAGATCGACGTCGACTATCCCGATCGCGACGCCGAGCGCCGCATCCTGTTCGAGACCACCGGCGCCGAGGAGACGCTGGCGAGGGGATCGATGACCGCGGACGCGCTGATCACAGCGCAGCGGCTGATCCGGCGCCTGCCGGTCGGCGATTCCGTGGTGGAGGCGATCCTGTCGCTGGTGCGCTCGGCCCGTCCTGGTCCGGACGCCGGCGAAGCCGGCAAGTTCATCGCCTGGGGCCCCGGCCCGCGCGCCAGCCAGTCGCTGATGCTGGCGGTGCGTGCGCGCGCGCTGATCGACGGACGCCTCGCACCCTCGGTCGACGATGTGCTCGACCTCGCCGAGCCCGTGCTGAAGCACCGCATGGCGCTGACGTTCCAGGCGCGCGCCGAAGGCCGCACGATTCCGGACGTGATCCGGCAATTGAAGACACGGATCGGTTGATGGCAGCGGAGAACGGGCACACAGCGAAGGAGATCATTGCGATCCGACGTGCCGATGGCGAAAGCCGCACGCTCGCTGCTTCCTTACCGCGCCTGGTGCTCGAAGCCCGCCGTATCGCCGCCAACGTCATCCACGGCCTGCACGGCCGCCGCCGCGCCGGCTCCGGCGAGAATTTCTGGCAATACCGCCGCTTCGTCTCCGGCGAGCCGGCGCAGAACGTCGACTGGCGCCGCTCGGCGCGCGACGACCATCTCTATGTCCGCGAGCTCGAATGGGAAGCCTCGCACACGGTGTGGATCTGGCCGGACCGCTCGCCGTCGATGGCGTTCGCCTCGAAGACCGCGCGCGAGTCCAAGCTCGAGCGCACGCTGATCGTCGCCTTCGCGCTGGCCGAGCTGCTGGTGTCCGGCGGCGAGCGCGTCGGCATTCCCGGCCTGATGGCGCCGACCGCGAGCCGCAGCGTGATCGACAAGATGGCGCAGGCGATGCTGCATGACGATGCCGACCGCCTCAGCCTGCCGCCGTCCTTCGTGCCGGCGGCGCTAGCCGAGATCATCGTGCTGTCGGATTTCTGGTCGCCGATCGCGGAGATCAAGACGACGCTCACGGGCCTCTCCGGCTCCGGCGCGCATGGCACCATGGTGCAAATCGTCGATCCCGCCGAAGAATCGTTCCCCTATTCCGGCCGCGTCGAGTTCGTCGAGCCGGAAGGCTTCGGCGTGATCACCGCCGGCCGCGCCGAGAGCTGGGCGCAGGATTACACCGCGCGGCTCGCGCTGCACCGCGACCAGATCCACGCCGAGACCAACAAGCTGGACTGGCTGTTCACCACGCACGCCACCGACCGCTCCGCCGCCGAACTGCTGCTGTTCCTGCATGCCGGCATGCAGGTGAGCAAGTCGGGCGCCCGCACCACGACGATCAAGGTGGGGCCGGCCGCATGATGGGACTGCCGCTCGCCTTCACCGAACCGCTGCTCCTGATCGGCCTCGTCAGCCTGCCCGTGCTGTGGTGGCTGCTGCGCGTGATGCCGCCGCGGCCGCGCCGCATCGAGTTTCCGCCGACGCGCCTGCTGTTCGACATTGCGCCGCGGGAGGAGACGCCCTCGCGGACGCCGTGGTGGCTGACCGCGTTGCGTCTCCTCGCTGCGGCTCTCGTCATTTTCGCGGCCGCCGGCCCGATCTGGAATCCGCAAACAGGCGCAGCCGACAGCAAGGCGCCGCTGATGATCATGCTCGACGACGGCTGGAGCGCGGCGTCGCACTGGGACATCAGGATCAGGGCCGCCGACGAGCTGATCGCCAATGCCGACAATGACCGCCGCGCCATCGCGCTGGTGCCGCTGTCCGAGCCGAACCGCGACATCACCCTGATGCCGGCGGGCGCCGCGCGCGTCGCCCTGCGCCAGCTCGCGCCAAAACCCTATTCGATCGACCGCGTCGAGACGCTGGCCGCGGTCGACCGTTTCCTGAAAGCCACCGGCGATTGCGAGATCGCGTGGCTGTCCGACGGCGTCGACACCGGCCGCGGCGAGGACTTCGTGGCTGGCCTCGGCAAGACCATCGGCGATCGCAGCCTGACCGTGTTCGAAGGCGGTACCTCCTCGCCGCTGGCGCTGGTCGCGGCCGAGAACGCCGCGGCGAAGATGACGGTGAAGGTGCTGCGCACCGACAGCGGCATTGCCATGGGCACGGTGCGCGCGCTGGACCAGAAGGCCTCGCCGATCGGAGAGGCCCGCTATGCGTTCGGTCCGCAGGACAAGGAGACCGACGCCGCGTTCGATCTGCCGGTCGAGCTGCGCAACGACATCACGCGGCTCGAGATATCGGGCGAGCGCTCAGCCGGCGCGGTGCAGCTGCTCGACAAGCGCTGGCGCCGCCGCGCCATCGGCATCGTCTCGGGCGCAACCAGCGAGACTGCGCAGCCGCTGCTGGCACCGACCTTCTATCTCACCCGCGCGCTGGCGCCGTTCGCCGACGTCAGGCTCGCCGACAAGGGTTCGCCGCAGCAGGGCATCACACAATTTTTGGACCAGAAGCTGCCGATGATCATCCTCGCTGATGTCGGCACCATCGCGCCGGAGCTGCGCGAGCGCCTCAATGCCTGGGTCGACCAGGGCGGCGTGCTGGTGCGGTTCGCCGGTCCCCGGCTGGCGCAGGCCGAGGACGATCTCGTGCCGGTCAAGCTGCGCAAGGGCGGCCGCACGCTCGGCGGCAGCCTGACCTGGGAGAAGCCGCAGCATCTTGCGACCTTCGCAGCCGACGGCCCGTTTGCCGGCGTCGTCGTCCCCAAGGACGTCACCGTGAGCCGCCAGGTGCTGGCCGAGCCCGATGCGGTGCTCGCCACCAAGAGCTGGGCCTCGCTGGAAGACGGCACACCGCTGGTCACCGGCGAGCATCGCGGCAAGGGCCTCGTCAGCCTGTTCCACGTCAGCGCCGACATGCGCTGGTCGGATCTGCCGATGTCGGGCACCTTCGTCGAAATGCTGCGGCGGGTCGTCGACATGTCCGGCTACACGTCCAAGCCCGGCGCAGGCGTTGCCAGCGAAGCGACCACCGAGACGGTGGCGCCGCTGCACATCCTCGACGGTTTTGGCGCCTTCGGGCCGCCGCCCGCCACCGCAAAGCCGCTGCCCGCGGACTATCGCGACCGCGCCACATCCGATCATCCGCCGGGCTTCTATGGCCCGGCCGAAGGACCGCTCGCCGTGAACACGCTTGCCAGCGCCGACCGCATCGCCGCGCTGAACACCGCGAGCCTGCGCGCCCGGCACGCCACCTACACCAATGCCGAGCCGCGCGATTTGCGCGGCTGGCTGCTGTCGACGGCGCTCGCGCTGTTCCTGGTCGACGCCATCATCGTCGCGGTGCTCGGCGGCGGCATCGCCGCGCTGCTGCGCCGACGCGCAGCGCCCGCAATGATCATCCTCGCTTTGGTGCTCGCAGGCCTTACCGCGCTCTCGCCGACGCCCTCGCGCGCCGACAGCGCCGCCGACGAGTTCGCGATGAAGGCGACGTCGCAGACCCGCCTCGCCTATGTCGTGACCGGCAATGCCGACGTCGATTCCATCGTCAGGGCCGGCATGTCCGGACTGACGCTGTTCCTGGCGCAGCGCACCGCGCTCGAGGCCGGAGATCCCGTCGGGATCGATCCCGCGCGCGACGAGCTCGCCTTCTTCCCGCTGATCTACTGGCCGATCGTGCCGGGTGCGCCCAAGCCGCCGCAGGACGCCATCAACAAGATCGACGCCTACATGAAGCAGGGCGGCACCGTGCTGTTCGACACCCGCGACGCGATCGAAGCGCCGCCCGGCGCCAACGGCGCCGCGCAGACCCCGGGCATGCAAACGCTGCGCGAGATCCTGTCGTCGCTCGACGTGCCCGAGCTCGAGCCGGTGCCGCGCGAGCACGTGCTGACCAAGACCTTCTACCTGCTGCGCGACTTCCCCGGCCGCTTCGTCACCGGCCAGACCTGGGTCGAGACCCTCCCGCGCGACGAGGACGAGGACAGCGCGCAGCGGCCGGCGCGCGGCGGCGACGGCGTCTCGCCGATCATCATCACCTCGAACGATCTTGCCGGCGCCTGGGCGGTCCGGCCCGACGGCCAGGCCATGCTGCCGGTGACCGGCGGCGACACCCGCCAGCGCGAATTCGCCTACCGCGCCGGCGCCAACATCGTGATGTACACGCTGACCGGCAATTACAAGGCCGACCAGGTGCACGCACCGGCCCTGATCGAACGGCTGGGGCAATAGGACCGATATGAATTACGGCATCGCATTCACGCCGCTTGTCCCCGCGATCGTGCTCTGGCTCGCGCTCGCCGCGATCGTCGTCATCGCGATCGTGCTGCTCGTTGCGCGCGCGCGCGGCGCCGCCGTGCGCGTGGCCGCGCTGGCGCTGTTCCTGCTCGCGCTCGCCAATCCCTCCTTCACCCGGGAAGACCGCGATCCCCTCACCTCTGTCGCCGCCGTCGTCGTCGACAAGAGCCCGAGCCAGAATTTCGGCAACCGCAATCGCGAGGCTGCGCAAGCGCAGGAAGCGCTGGTCGACAGCCTGAAGAAGGTCAAGGGGCTCGAAGTCCGTGTCGTCGAGGCTGGACAGGCCGACGGCGAGACCGACGGCACCAAGCTGTTCGGCGCCCTCGCCTCGGTCTTGTCGGACGTGCCCGTCGACCGTGTCGCCGGCGCGTTCCTGATCACCGACGGCCGCGTCCACGATATTCCGGCCAGCGCCACGGCGCTCGGCTTCCAGGCGCCGGTGCATGCGCTGATCACCGGCCAGAAGGACGAGCGCGACCGCCGCATCGCGATCACGGCGGCGCCGCGCTTCGGCATCGTCGGCCAGACCCAGACCATCAGCTATCGCCTCGACGACCAGGGCGTCTCCGGCGAGCGCGCCAAGGTCACGATCCGCAGGGACGGCGAGGTCATCAACGAGCGCACGCTCTCGAGCGGCCAGGCCGCGAGCGTCGACGTCGACATCAAGCATGCCGGCCCGAACATCGTCGAAATCGAGGCCTCGCCGCTCGAGAGAGAGCTGACTCCGGTGAACAACCGCGCCGTCGTCGCCATCGACGGGGTGCGCGACAAGCTGCGCGTGCTGCTGGTCTCGGGCGAGCCGCATTCCGGCGAGCGCACCTGGCGCAACCTGCTCAAGTCCGACGCCAGCGTTGATCTCGTGCATTTCACCATTCTGCGTCCGCCGGAGAAGCAGGACGGCACGCCGATCAACGAATTGTCGCTGATCGCGTTTCCGACCCGCGAGCTGTTCCAGCAGAAGATCAACGAATTCCAGCTGATCATCTTCGATCGTTACGCCCGCCAGGGCGTGCTGCCGATCGCCTATTTCGACAACATCGCGCGCTATGTGCGCGGCGGCGGCGCGGTGCTGGTCTCGGCCGGCCCTGACTACGCCTCCAACACCAGCATCTGGCGCACGCCGCTGGATTCGGTGCTGCCGGCCGAGCCCGTGGGCGTGACGGAAAAGCCGTTCTATGCGCACCTGTCCGACATCGGCAAACGCCACCCGGTCACGCGCGCCCTGGAGGGCTCCGCCAGCGAGCCGCCGCGCTGGAGCCGTTTCTTCCGCACCGTCGACACCCGCAATTCCGTCAACCCGCCGGTGATGACGGGGGCCGACGGCAAGCCGCTTCTGTTCCTGTCGCGCTTCGGCGAGGGCCGCGTCGCGCTTCTGCTTTCCGACCACATCTGGCTGTGGGCACGCGGCTATGAGGGCGGCGGCCCGCATCTGGACCTGCTCAGGCGGATGTCGCACTGGCTGATGAAGCAGCCGGACCTCGACGAGGAGGCGCTGCGTCTGCAGGTGCAGGGCAAGAACCTCGTCGTGGTGCGTCAGACCATGGCCGACAGCGTCCAGCCGGTGAGCGTGACCTCGCCGTCCGGCGCGTCGCAGGATTTGACGCTGAGCCCCGGCGATCCCGGCGAATGGCGCGCCAGCCTTCCCGCAAGCGAGCTCGGTCTGTGGCAGGCCACCGACGGCACGCTGAAGGCGCTGATCAATGTCGGCCCGACCAATCCGAAGGAGTTTTCGGAGGTCACCTCCACCGTCGAGACCTTGAAGCCGCTGACGCAGGCAACCGGCGGCAACGCCGTGCGGGTGGCCAGCGGCGCCGACGTCGAGCTGCCGCGCATCCTGCCGGTGCGCTCGGCCAGCGTCTTTGCCGGCGACGGCTGGATGGGGGTGCGGATGCGCGACGCCAGCGTCGTCAAGGGCGTCGGTGTGCTGCCGATCTTCGCCGGACTGATCGGCCTCTTGCTGCTGCTCGGCGCGTTTGCTGCGACCTGGGTCCGCGAGGGGCGGTAGTTGCCCGAAGCTTGATTGGACGAGCTCGCGTAGCGCCGCGACGGCGGTGCGTTCCCTCCCCCCCCTTGTGGGGGAGGGCTAGGG